>CALFEZ010000276.1 GCA_937957895.1 uncultured Erysipelotrichaceae bacterium | reverse complement strand
TGAAGATCCCGATGTCATCCTGGTAGGAGAGATGCGTGACTATCAAACGATCAGTCTGGCCTTAACAGCAGCCGAGACCGGACACTTAGTATTATCAACACTGCATACGACAGGTGCCGCACAAACCATCGACCGTATCATCGATGTGTTCCCACCACACCAACAAGCCCAAATACGGACACAGTTGGCAGGGGTACTCAAAGGAGTCGTATCGCAGTTATTGATCCCGGTTAGAGACAATACAGCTAGAATCGCAGTGCATGAGATCATGATCATGACGGAAGCGATCGCAAATCTAATCCGCGAGAATAAAATATTCCAAATCAATTCCTCGATCCAGACAGGAATAAGACACGGAATGCAGACATTGGAAGGAGGGTTGGCCAAATTAGTTAATGAGGGTGAGATCTCATTAGAATCCGCTATGGAATATGCCGGAGACCATGAGTTCTTAAAAAGATTATTGTAAATGGGAAGATGGGGCATTAGCTACTTTAGCTAATAAAAGTTTGTTAGAATATTGACATTACGTCAATCAAGGTGTTTAATGATTATAACAAAAGGAGAAAAATTTTAATGAAACGGTTAAACAACAAAAAGGGTTTTACACTAATTGAGTTGATCATCGTCATCGCAATTCTGGCCATTTTGGCTCTTATTTTGATTCCTGCATTGCAAAGATATCTACTTGAAGCAAATGTTAAAAGAGATATTACGAATGCAAGACAATTGTATACGGAAGTTGTTCTCACGTATGCAGGAGGGGGAGAGTTGGATCCACAAGAAGTATCAGGAGTTGGTAATCTAGAATGTACTTTTACTGGAGACCCTGACACACGCGTTGTATCTGACTTCCAGTGTTCAAGCACAGCATTTGATGCGTATGAAGCTGCAGATAGATGGGGTGATGATCCTGCTTGGGATGGTGAATTCTATTCGATCATTGAGAGTGATATCGGCGAATAGTAGCAGTTACTTAAGTTGCTTTGTATTTTCTCATTGACTTTAGAGATTCGTACAGAACATAGCTCTAACTAAATCTCTTGGTTAGATTTTTGAGAGTTTGATGTATAATTATTGAGTTGAACATAAGATCCGGTATATGAGTTAAAAGCTGGATCTTTTATTTTAGAAAAAGGTAGTATTAAGGTTTGATACTGCATGGTGTTTCTTGACTGTAACAAGTTAGCTTGATATATGATCTTGTTAAATATGATTTGAGTGATTAGTGCTTAACTTAAAAAAAGTATTAAATAAGAACAATTCAAAATCTCACAACCCCTCACCTCATCATCACCCTCTTTTCAAACATACTGTGAGCACATAATCACGATAAAATGCATTATTCAGAAGGTTTTCCTGTGATATTTGCCTATAAATCGTCCTTATCACATTGTCCAAATAAAAACAATCATGTATAATTTCGATAATGTCATAGGAGAACGAAGTGGGATATATCGTTTTGGGTTGCATAGGGTTTGGTTTTCTTTATATCTTTGATTACAACAAAGTTAAGAAAATCCACAGTTCTTTTAACGTCTTTTTTGCCGTCGGAGTCTCTCTGATTGGTTATGCATCCCTACAGTTATACCTTGATCCCACCATATGGTTCTCAGTGGACATATTGGTTTCTGGGATTTTTTCTGTCTTTGCTTTATTGGCAGCCATCCAGATGTTTTACTCATTGTTTGGGGCATTGCCATTTAAAACAACCTATGTTTCGGCAGAAGCCAATCAAACGATCGACACCGGCATGTATGCCTTGTGTCGTCATCCAGGGGTGTGGGGATTCTTCTTCCTGTATTTGAGTTTGTTTTTGGCGACCGGAAATGGGCTGATGTTCATTGCCTGTGTCGTTTGGACAGCGATGGATATCATCCATGTATGGATCCAGGATCGCTACTTCTTTCCAAAAACATTGATCGGATACACGGACTACCAACGAACGACTCCATTTCTACTTTTTAACGTAACCAGCATCACCAAATGCATCAGAACATTTAGAAAGTGAAATCGTTACCATGAATATGGACCAAATGCTGAAAAACAAGCAATACAAAGAAATTTGGCAACGTTACTGTGGCTTTTTTGACTATACCATCGAAGATTATATGGAGATCCAAAACCGTCTGTTGATGGAACAGATCGAGATGTATGCCAAGTGTGAACTTGGACGTCACATCATGGGTGGCAAACGCCCTAAAAGTGTCAAGGAGTTTCGCAAGATCGTCCCGTTGACAACCTATGATGACTATGCCGAGTACTTGTTGCCGAAAAACAACGATGTGTTGCCTTCAGAGCCGGTCGTTTGGATCCAGACTACATGGGAGGGTGGTAAAGCACCGGTCAAAGTAGCACCATATACCAAAACCATGATCTCGCATCATCGTGATATTTGTTTGACTTGCATCATTCTTTCCACCAGCAAAGAGAAAGGTCATTTTGATTTGAGATCTGGCATGAACTTTCTCAATGGCATGGCACCTTTGCCTTATTTGACGGGTTTGTTGCCTTATTCGATTCAAGGAGAGTATACCGTCAATTTCATGCCTTCGATCGAAGAAGGCAATAAAATGTCTTTTGGTGATCGCAACAAAGCCGGTTTCAAACAAGGTCTTCAACACGATATCGATCTGTTTTATGGATTAAGCAGTGTGATCGTCAAAATGAGTGAGAGTTTTGTTGAGGGATCAAATTCGGGGACCAAACCCAAACTGCTGGATTTTGAAGCCAAAATGCTTTGGAGGCTTTTCAAAGCAAAACTTCGCAACAAACTCAAAAAGCAACCGATCTATCCCAAAGATGTGTTCGATCTTAAAGGATTTGTGTGTGCCGGTACTGATTCCGCACACTTCAAAGACAAGATCGAAAACTATTGGGGTGTTCGACCTTTGGAAATATTCGGAGGTACCGAAGCTACCGCGATCGGAGCTGAGTCCTGGAGCAAAAATGGCTTGATTTTGTTTCCAAACATATGTTTTTACGAGTTTATTCCGATGAATGAGTTTTATAAAAACCTGGAAGATCCTTCTTATCAGCCCAAGACTTACCTAATGGACGAGATCAAAGAAGACGAGTCGTATGAACTTGTGATCACTACGCTCAAAGGCGGAGCCTTTGCTCGTTATCGCATTGGGGATATCTTTAAATGCGAGTCGTTGATCAATGAAGAAGACAAGATCTATCTTCCGCATTTTCGATACATCGATCGTGTTGATCCGATCATCGATCTGGCAGGATTCACACGCATCACGGAAACGACCATATCCACCGTCATCATGCTTTCTAAGCTCAACATCATCGACTGGTTTGCGCATAAGAAGTATGACGAACTAAAACGCCCATACATTGCCATGTATATCGAACTGGGAGTTCTTGCTGATGGGAAAGGACTGGAAGATCCTGAACTGATCAAAGAACAACTGGAGATCTACTTCAAGTATGTAGACAGTGATTACAAGAGTTTGAAAAAGATGATCGGTATCGAACCGTTGCAGGTCAATATTTTACCGACTGGTACGATCAAATCATATACCGATACGATTTCACACACGATGGCCAAAGTCAATCCCAACCACTTTGACATCGTGGAGGTATTAAACAGAGCGGGATTCAAAGAATAGGGGTAAGATCGTGGTAATTCGAAACATCTTCTACTGGGGGTTACCATTATTATCGTTGATCATCAACACCTTCCTGTTGCTTCTTTTGAGTCTGTCCAAAAAAGATCGTCACATTCGTGCATTCATGCCGTTTATCGCCGCTGCGATCGTCTGGTCCGCATCGTCTTTGTTGATGCGGTTACAGGTGTTTCCAGGCACTCTTTTTTGGAACCGCATGCTGGTATCCTCGATCACCATGGTACCGTTTTTTGCCTATATCTTTGTCAGCATCTTTACCAATCAAGTCAGAAAACTAAGCATCGTTGCATGGTCCTTGATCATCCTTGTCATCCACTATATGAACTTCTTGGGATTGATGGTGACATCAGCAGAAATGGTCCCGGTCGTGGTCAATGGGGTGGAAATATTTGAGTTGAGCTATTCCATCGGTCCACTGGCAGCCATCGGTTATGGCAGTATCTTTGTGTTGCTGACAGTGTGTCTGGTAAAAATGCGCAAAGCATTCAAATATGGTGACAAACAATCCAACAAGTTGAAACCAGTCCTTTTGGGCTTGTTTATCCTGTATGTGGGCTTGTTGCTCAACATCGTTCCGGCTATCGGGAAATATCCGGTCGACTTTGCATTTGCCATCGTCACTTCCGGAATGCTGATGCACGCCATCTACAATTCTCGATTGATCGAACTAAAGATCGTGGTCACTCGAACCTTGTTGTTTACGATCAGCATCACCGCATTGTTCTTGCTGGTCGCTTTGATCATCAACCGTGTCCTAAGTTTCTTTGGAAACATCGATACCGGACTCAACAATGAGATCTTTGTATTGGTCACAGCCTTGATCACGATCATTTTGTTCCAACCGATATTCAGTGGCATTTATCGTCGCATCGATGAACACTTCTATAAAAAACAAAACTACCAACAAAGCTTGATCAAAAGCTTCTCCCGTACAGTTTCCAACAACCTCAACTTAGACAACATCACCAATGAGATGTTGCAGATTGCCCATGAGATAACCAGAAACGATCGCATCTATGTGTTCTTCAGATCCATGGAATCCAAAGACTATCGATTCTATGCATCCTACAAAAAACTGGACAAGCAATCCATGGAGATCCGCTCCAGCCATCCGTTTGTCCGCTGGTTCAAAAACAACGATGAGTTCATCCCTGATGAGTATGTTGATAATCACCCATTCTTCAAGACCATGTGGGATAGTGAGCGTCAGGATCTGCTGTTGATGCGCTTTGAGGTTGCACTACCCCTCAAATACGACTCCGATTTGATCGGAATGGTACTTTTGGGACACAATGAATCACCTACCGTCCTGAGCAAAGATGACATCGATGTGTTGGCCACACTGTGTGCCACTGCTTCGATCGCCATCAACAATGCCCGTATGTTTGAGAAGTTCCAAAACGAAGCGATCATGGACAGTTTGACGGGACTATACAATCACCGTTACTTTATGGATCAGATCGACAAGAGCTGTCAGAATCTGAAAAAACAACCCGTCACCTTGATCATGATGAACATCGACATGTTTGCGATGTTCAATGACATCTACGGCAGTCATGCCGGAGACATCGCTTTAAGAAAGATCGCTGACACCATCAAATTTGTATGTGGCAGTCAGGGTATCATCTGTCGTTACGGTGGCGATGTGTTTGCCATCATTCTTCCTGATTTTGACACCAACAACACCTATGAAATGGCAGAGAAGATCCGCAGCAAAGTGGAAACGATCTCCATGTCAGACAAAAACGATGTAAAGCGTCATCTCACCGTTTCAGTGGGTGTCTGTGTGGCACCATCGGTGGCTACCGATGCCAAGGATCTGGTCGATAAAACTACCAAAGCCCTTCATATAGCGAAAAAATCGGGTAAAAACAAATCCGTGATCTTTAATCCTGATCAACATCAGGAAACAATACCGGAAGAAGTCAACTAAGAAATGAACATGGCAACGATCTATGCGTTGACAGCAGCGATCGATGCCAAAGATCACTATACCTTTGGTCACTCTCAACGGGTCGCCAAATATGCCAGTGCCATCGCTACCAAAGCCGGAGCACCAAAAGAAGAAGTGGAAACGATCCGTCAAGCTGGCTTGTTGCATGATATTGGAAAAATCGGTATCCCGGAAAGCATCCTGACCAAGTATTCCAAACTGGAAGATCATGAGTATGAGACCATGAAGATGCACGTCGACATGTCGATCACGATCATCAAATATCTTCCATCCTTTACTCATGTTATCCCGGCAGTGCTTGGACATCATGAACGCTGGGACGGTAAGGGATATCCACGTCGAGTCAAAGGAGAGAACAATCCATTCTCCGCTCGTTGCATTGCGATCGCGGATGCCTTTGATGCCATTACTTCCAATCGTCACTACAAAACCAATCTAAGTGTCGATTATGCACTTGGAGAGATCGAACGTCATGCAGGAACGCAGTTTGATCCATATCTTGCCAGGATCTTCGTGGATATGGTCCGAAACGGGGAACTGATCATCGAACCAACCAGAAACAACGTCTACTAAAACAACCGCAAGGTTGTTTTTGCTTTGCCAGATATCATCTACATTTCATGCAGCAAAGTAGGTTTCATGATAAGATATTGTTAGTAATTGAACAAAGTTATATCTGAAGGAGCCCTATGAAAGACGCAATCTACATCCATGATCAAACGGTCATCATGAATTTTTCAACCTTTTATCCAGCATCCAATGAGGCTTTTTTATCCTCCAAGGTTTTTGCTGCGATTGCAAAAAAATACCTTTTGCACCTTAAAGCCAAAGACCCTGATACATACAAATGGCTGACCAAAAACCAAAGCCTCAAAACATTCATCCCCAAGATGCAAATGTTTCTAAAGAAATTCTATGTGCTAAACATCGATGAGATGGAATCGCGATTGTTTGAAAATCGTGATCTGCTGGCGTATGTTATCGATGATTTCTATACTTTTTGGCGTAAACAACAACGCTTGGCAACCATCAAGATCTCGGCATCTTCCAGTGGATATGTCACCAACTTCATCGAAGCGGACACTCGCTTTAACAACATGCTGCGTTATACTTATCGTAACTTCCAGGAAAAGGTTCAAGGTTACAAAAACCATGTGTATCGTCAGCTTCAGGCAGGGACCGATGCGTGCATGGTCTTATCGGATGTGAAGTGGCGTATTCCAAGAGGATATGAGACATTACGCAAGATCCCGTTTGCTTCACAGATCCTGCTAAAACCACCTCTATTGCTTTATCCCAAAGGCAACAAGCGGTATGGATCTTTCACCTTGTCCGACCACAACCCTCTTTTAGGACTGTCGCTTGATCTCCATCAATGGTATTGCTATCCGGCCAAGGTTGGTCCTTTGCTCATTTTGATCTATGTCAACTTTGACTTTGCATTTTCTGGGATCGCCAATGCCAACTTGTTTGAGCTGGCTGATCGTAAGGAAGTCGCCAACAACAAGATCGATGGCATCATGATTTTTGGACTTCCTGATAAAACTGAGGATGCCACCTATACTTATGATGAGAAAAACGACATGTGGATCGGGAAAGTCCCCTACATGCAAAAGATCGAATACTTTGGGTACATGAAAAAAATGGTCCTTACGATGCACAACGCCATCATGATGAAAAAAGGCAGACTGCCGATCCATGGCAGCATGATCAACCTGCATCTACGCAACAAAAAAACCATCGGTGTGGTGTTTATCGGTGATTCGGGTGCCGGTAAATCAGAGACCATCGAAGCAATGGAACTGCTTGAGCATCCTGATCTGCTTGGGTTTGATGTCGTTTTTGACGATATGGGGTCTTTCTTTATTGAAGACGGCAGGATTTTAGCTCAGGGAAGTGAAATCGGTGCCTTCATCCGTTTGGATGATCTAGACAAAGGATCTCCTTACAAGTCAATGGATCGCAGTATCTTCATGAACCCGGATAGCACCAATGCCAGGATCGTCGTTCCGATCTCTTCATACAACTGCATCGTTGCCAAACATCCGATCCATTATCTCTTTTACTGCAACAACTACGAAAACAAGTTTGGTTGTAAGATCGCCGATACCCCATCGGATATCAAAGATGTGTTTGTAGAAGGAAAGCGCATGGCACTAGCAACGACACATGAAGTCGGTATCTCGACTACTTACTTTGCCAATCCATTTGGACCGATGCAAGATCAAGAAACCTGTGACAAGCTTTTGGACACGTATTTCGATGCGTTGGATCGGTCTGACATCCAAGTTGGGGAAGTGTATACTGGTTTGGGTGTTACCAGCGGTTCTCTCGATCATCTGACGACCACGGCCAAAGAGCTGATTGATCTGTTTTTGGCTCATAAAGATTAAAAACAGCGTGTCTGATGACACGCTGTTTATTTGATACGGTAATTGTCATATCCGCGATAATGGATCACACGGACCTGAGGATCTTCGTTAAGCCGCTTGAAGATCGCATGTTTGTCCTGACAGTTTCGTGATCGCAAGAAATGATCGATCTCATACTGATGCATGGGATGACTTTTGATGATGCTCAAAATTGCTTGATAGTCGTCAGGGATGGTGCTGTAGTATCCATTGCTGTAGACATCCTCGATGCCGATGCCTCCCAATATCTCCATGGCTTGCATCATCTTTTCATGAGATACCTTAATAGCATACGCCTCGGTAGGGGGACGCACGGGTGTGTTGATATAGAGTCTGTCGTATTTGAACCGTTTGAAAAAATCGCGATAGGCCAATAGATCTTCCGTTGAATCATTGACTCCTTCGATCAGCATCAGTTCCAACCATAACTGTCCTTCAAATCGATGGGAAAAATCAACCAAAGCATGGGTGATCGCCACAAAGTCGATTTCTTTGTGGGGACGATTGATCTTTTTGAAAGTTCTCAGATCATACCCATTGACCGAAGGCAGCACGATGTCTGCTTCTAATAGAGCATCAAACACCTTAGGCTGATCGATGTTGGCACCGTTGGTGATCACGGCGATCGGTTTGTTTGTCAGTGTCTTGATGCCACGAATCAGTTCATGCAATCCGGCATACAACGTCGGTTCTCCTTCACCTACCAATGAGACCACGTCAAATTCGATCTTCTGATCGATGACCTGTTGGAGCTGTTGCAGGATATCCGACACTTCATAGTAGTCCTTAGGAG
>CALFEZ010000275.1 GCA_937957895.1 uncultured Erysipelotrichaceae bacterium | reverse complement strand
GGTGGGATCTTTGCAAAGGTTGATCTCGAAACTGGGTGGGTTGAAGATGGCCAAAGAATTGAAAATAGTCAACGTATAGTGATGAAACATCATCCGGATACGAATCTTAGTTTCACAATACAACTGCCCCATTGGGAATTGATCATATCGACACTATTAGATATATCCAATTATCTTCCCCAGTTATCATATATTGGGTATGATATCTTGATAACCGAACATGGTTTCAAGATCATCGAAATGAACTCATTGACTGCACCAGTTGTATTGCCATTTTTCTTCCCACTTCTTGAAGACGATTACAGCCGATCTTTCTTTAAAGAGCTATTTATGAAAAACCCGAGAAAATACAAAAGAATGCTTAAAACCATCAAAGAGATTGAGTCGATTAAATCATGAAAAAGATAGTTTTATTGGGTGGATCCACTCAGCAAATCCCTGCCATCTTATATGCAAAGAAGCAAGGGCACTTCACGATTTTGTGCGATTATTTAATCGACAATCCTGGTCAACACTTTGCCGATCGGTTTTATTGTGTGAGCACGACTGATCATGAAGCTGTTTTTCAGATTGCCCAAAATGAGCAAATCCACGGCATCGTTGCTTATGCTTCAGATCCAGCAGCTCCCACAGCTGCCTATGTCGCTGAAAAGTTGAACCTGCCAACCAATCCATTACGTTCAGTGGAAATATTGAGTTATAAAGATCAATTTAGAGAGTTCCTCAAACAAAATGGTTTTCACAGTCCGAAAGCTTTTCGTTGCACTAGTTTGGATGATGCAAAGAAGTTGACCGGTGAGTTGACTTTTCCGGTGATGGTCAAACCGATCGATGCCTCGGGAAGCAAGGGGATAAGCAAAATCACTGAACATGTTTTTTTGGTGGAAGCATTCCAACAAGCTATTACACATTCAAGAAGTAAAGTTGTTCTAGTTGAAGAGGCGATCCATCCGGATCATCCATATATGATTGCTGGTGACTGTTTTGTGATTGACGGCAAAGTAGCACTATGGGGATTGCTTAATAGCCATAGGGACGTCAAAGGCAATCCTTTTGTACCGATTGGAACGAGCTATCCTGTTGTGATCTCAGATCATAGAATGATAATGGTCAAAGAACAAATACAGAGGTTGTTTGATCTATTGGATATTCGATTTGGAGCATTCAACATCGAGATCATGTTTGATCAAGATGATCGGTTGTTTTTTATTGAAGTTGGTCCACGAAATGGTGGAAACATGATTCCCGAGTTGCTGCAGATGATCACAGGAGTAGATTTGGTTGCTGCAACAGTCGAAGCAGCTTTAGGACATAGAGTAGAGGTTTCTCCAAAGCATGATGAAAGCAAGATGATTGCAACCTATGTTCTTCATTCGAAAGTAAAAGGAAAACTAGAAAAAATTGATTATAAAGATTCTATCAAAAGTAAAATCATCAAATCAGTGATGTATAAGAAAAAGGGAGATGAAATAGATATTTTTGATGCTTCCAACAAAGCTGTCGGAATCATCTTCGCTCAGTTCGAATCAGATCAAGAGATGACCTATTTTATGGAACATGCTGATGATTTCATTAGAATTGATGTCGACAAGTCAAAATTCTTTATCGAGATTGTGAAATCA
>CALFEZ010000274.1 GCA_937957895.1 uncultured Erysipelotrichaceae bacterium | reverse complement strand
ATGTTTCAGGCATGCATCTTGTATCATAAGAAGCATCTTCTGAGCGAGGGCGCTTCCTTTATGATTTTGATCGACAACCAAACGATGGATCGTAACATAAGGTCGCTCATTCAACCATGATCCTTCATGGATGATGGCATAATCCGGTTCATCACCAAAAATCACGGCGACCGTAGCCACGATGCAATTATCCACAAGAAAAACATACGAATGTTCATGAAGTATGTCATCCAACAAAGATTGTCGATTGGGGTAGCCGTTTTGCCACTGATCGACGTTATTTTCTTTTAAGTAGTTGATGGCCTGATCATACAGTCTCAAGACATGGACCATGTCATCCTGTGTTGTTTTCTTTAGCATGTTTCCTCTTAAAACATTGTAGCATGCAGGATAAGACCTAAGAAAGACCATCAAACAAAAAAGACCTCAGTCCATACACCGAAGGTCTTGTTTTGTTATGTTTTTGTTGTATGGAAAACATCATTTCCTTGATCGGATCAATACGAACAGATGATATCCCGCATTGACAAATGCAAACACGGATACAACCAAAATCACCTGGGTTTCAGCTGAAGTGATTGGTTGACCATAGACCGTCCAGATCAACAGAACTCCCAAAAGGGAATACAACCCGATCCTCACCAACAAAGCACGTGGTTTTTGTTTGTATGCGTCGATCGATTTATCCAGGATATTGGATGGTACATAATTGGGGATGATCGTATAGGAAGAAAGCATTCGTCGATAGGTGACTTCCCCTGCAATCAACAGTGTTATGGTGATCAAAGCCGTGACCCACCAAATGACTTGAAAAAGAAAGTACAATATGATCCCGATGGCGAGCATCATCCATACGCGATACTGCAATGCAGCGATTTTGCTGACGTCTTCTTCCGGGATGATCAAACCTTCCTTCTTTTTGACATCATACAAGATTTTATGACCTTTTTTGTCTTGATAAATATTGATGTGGCGAAGATCTCTTTTTTGCATGTGAACCCCTTCCTTAGGTTTTATTATAGCTGTATTTTCCTTTTTGTGCATCCATCGACGGAATGATTTTTAATTATTGTAAATAAAACATCAAAACTAACAAAAAGAATTTTAGTGATTGGTTTATAATAAATATGAAAAGAAAAGAGGGATATCATGATATTCACACTATCAACGGAATTTTTGACTGAGCATGATGCCCTGGCAACCGCACAGGAAATCGCTCAACAACCATTGACATGGTATAAAACGAAAACACAGTTTGACGAGAACTTAGAGAGATATCGACGGATCGTTGACAAATATCTTTCGGATCCTTCGGCCACCATCGTGTTTTCAGGAGCCGGAAGCAGCGAGTTTATTGGAAATGCCTTGGTCTCAAACATCAAAACCATAAGCAAGGCAACTATCGCATCGATCGCAACAACAGACATACTGACAGATGTGTCAGGGTGTTTGAAAAAAGAATCTCCCACACTGATGGTCTCTTTTGGAAGATCCGGAAGCTCACCAGAATCAGTCGGTGCATTTTTGGAAGTACAAAATTACTGTGATCAGATCGAGCACATTTTTATCACGTGCAATCATCAAGGAAAACTGGCAGAACTTGCCAAAAGCAACAGCAATGTCACTTCGATCGAATTGACACCCGAAACACACGATGTGGGTTTTGCGATGACAAGCAGTTTCTCCAACATGTATCTGATGGCTGCATTGTTGTTTGTTCCCGGTTTGGATGAAATGGATTTGGATGAAGTGTATCAAGCAGCTAAAAATTTCTTGTCTTATTTGTATACACCAATCAAAAAGATGGTGGAAGACTATGACTTTCAAAGGATCGTCTACTTGGGGTCAGGCCCGCTAAAAGCAATCGCACAGGAATCAGCTCTCAAGATCCTGGAACTGACACAAGGAGAGATCCCTAGCTTGTTCGATACCTTCTTGGGATTTCGTCATGGCCCAAAGTCATTTCTCGATCATGAAACATTGACAGTCATGTATCTTTCAAACCAACCACACACGCGACAGTATGAGATCGATCTACTCAAAGAAATGAGCATCGAGACTCATAACGGTAAGATCCTTGTCATAGATACCCTTGTTGATGATGAAGTAGCATCGTTAGCCAATGAGGTCATCATCTATCAAAATATGAATACGATGCCCATGGCATTGGTCGTTTTACCGTATTTGATGGTAGGACAAACACTAGGTCTTTTGAAATCATTGCATATGGGCAAAACACCTGACAATCCAGATCCGACCGGAAGTGTGAATCGGGTCGTAAAAGGTGTTACACTGTATGTGAAAGGAGAAACGTTATGATTGGAATAATCGTTTCGGGACATGGCCTTTTTGCACAAGGCATGGAAAGTGCTATGACTCTGATCGGTGGGAAACCAGAGAAGTTTTTTGCCATCGATTTTCTTGAAGGAGAAACCACGGAGCTATTGGAAGATCGCTTCAAAGAAGCTTTGGCGGCTCTTTCTGATTGTAATGGAGTGATCATGTGCACCGATCTGGCAGGAGGATCTCCGTTTAAGTCAGCATGCATCGTCAGTCAGGGGATGGACAACGTTCATGTGTTGGCAGGAACCAACCTTCCGATGCTGATCGAGTTGAATCTCTCACGGCAATTTGCCGATGATGTGAAGCAGCTTGCAGACAACACGGTCACTACCGGGAAAGATCAGGTACTTCGTTATGAGTATCACATCAAGCAGACAGAATCATCAGAAGATGAAGAAGGCATATAAAGGAGAAGAAACATGTTTGAATATGTATTAGGAGCCAGCATCGCTTTAGGTGGGATGCTTATCATCATACTTGTCGTATACTACATTTACAGTTTCAGGATGGTAAACAAGCGCAAAGCATTCTTGATGGATCTGCATCAACAAATCCAAGTTGGCAAACGCATCCTTTTTGCAGGTGGCATATTTGGCAAGATCATCCACATCGAAGGAGATGTCGTGACGGTCGAAGTCAAAAAAGGAGCACACTTGGAGATCTCCCGTTACAGCATTTCTGAAGTTTTGGATCAGGAAGCAACATGAATCCTTTAAAAAAGATCCTTCAAAACCGCAAGCAATCCAACATCAAAGGGGTATACAGTGCCTGTACTGCCAATGCAACCGTCATCAAGGCATGTTTGCTCAAAGCCAAACAGACCAATACCCCGATCGTGATCGAAGCAACTGCCAATCAAGTCGATCAGTACGGGGGATACACCGGCATGAGACCGACTGACTTCAAAAACATGGTCAGACGATTATGCGATGAAGTTGGATATGATTTCGATCATGTCATCTTGGGCGGAGATCATCTTGGTCCTTTGACGTTTGTTCAAGATGATGAGACCATAGCCATGGAAAAAGCCAGGGAGCTCATAAGACAATATGTGCTTGCCGGTTTTACCAAGATCCATATAGACACTTCCATGAAAATATCCTGTGATGACCCTGATATGCCTTTGGCAGTGGAAGTGGTCGCACAAAGAGCAGCCATATTGATTCAAATTGCCAATCAAGCATACCGGCAATTGCTGTTATCCGATCCGGATGCCATACGACCTTGTTTTATCGTGGGAAGTGAAGTCCCGATCCCTGGAGGCGAACAAGAAGAAGTGGATACTTTGACCGTGACGGATGTGGGTGATTTCAAACATCAAGTCGAAACATTCCAAAGGATCCTTCCATCTGAAAACTGGGATGATGTGGTGGCGATCGTTGTCCAGCCGGGGGTCGAGTTTGGGGATAACCAAGTATTTTATTATGATCCTATCAAAGCGAAGGAGCTGGTAAGATCCATCGATGCCTATCCTCAATTGGTGTTTGAGGGACATAGTACCGATTATCAGACAAAAGAACACCTTCGTCAAATGGTCGATGATCACATCGCGATACTAAAAGTCGGACCGGCACTTACATTTGGCTATCGCCAGGCATTGTTTGCATTGGAGCAAATCGAAAAAGAACTGCTGATCAAACATCCATCCAACCTTAGGAAGATCCTTGAACAAGTCATGATCGATGACCCCAAGTACTGGCAGAAGTACTACACCGGTACTGATCATCAACAGCAAATAAAACGAGCTTATTCCTATTCCGATCGTATCAGATATTACTTGCCATATCCTAAAGTTCAGGCTGCCATCGATCGCTTGAAATACAACATCGATCATCATGATATCCTTCTTCCAGTACTGTATCAATGGATGCCTGTTCAATATAAAAAGGTAGTGGAAGGTCATCTAAGTCTTAACTTTGATTCATTGATGATGGATGTCATCGGTGAGTTTATCGATGACTACCTCTATGCCATCCAACGATAAAATCCATCGACAGATGGATTTTTACTTGTAGATCGATTTTGCGTATTCGCTTGGGGGGATCCCAAAACGCTGTTTGAATGTTCGTGAAAAATAATGGATGGAGTTATAGCTGAGCATATCGGAGACTTCAGATAGAGTGTATCGATTTTCCTTGATCAGCAACTTGCTTTTGGCTAATTTATGCTCATTGATGAAGTGCTTTGGAGCAACATCCAGGTTCTTTTTGAACAACGCCTGCAGTGTGGATCGACTGATGGCATATTTTTGACATATCGCCTCTACGGTCAAAGGAGCCATGATGTTGTCATTGATGAACACGATGATCTCATTGAGCAACTCATCTTCAAAACGCTGTTGCACCGGAGTTGAAAGTGAAGATTGAGGTGTGACATCGTATTCAAACAAATTCAAAATCAGTTCTTTCATATATGTCAACAACAACTGATCAGAGCACAGTGTGGTGGTCGTAGTGACTTTCATGATGTTTTGTATGATGGTTGCCAAGCTTCGATGAAGAAGGAATTTTCTTCCAACAAGTGCATCATAAGGTTCAGGATTCATCTCAAACATGATCGTGACATACGAGCATACATGATCATCATCGATAAACTGATTGTGGAACTGATTGGGGCCATAAAGGATCAGTTCTCTTTCTTTGATCGTGTGGGTGATCCCGTCAATCGTCGTTTTCAACTGACCATTGT
>CALFEZ010000273.1 GCA_937957895.1 uncultured Erysipelotrichaceae bacterium | reverse complement strand
GTAGTAGCAAATCTGTCTCAAAAACTTAACCAAAGATTGTTAAAAACGAAACAGACTGTTATGATCACTGGAGCATCGGGGTGTTTAGGTCAGACATTGATCGACAGGATGGATTTTGAGCGATACACGGTTTGGGCACTGGGGCGAGATAAAAGTAGACTTCAAAGCATGTATCAAAGCTACAAAGATGTACAATGCTATGGATATGACGATATTCCAACAGGAGATCTTCGACTTGGATTAGTAGACACGTTGATTCATTGTGGCTTTGCTAGGCCTCATAAATCCAATGAAGAAATCGCCGAAAGTCTTCACCTGACAAAGAAGCTTTATGAACAAGCGACGAAGCATCAAATACCAAACATTATCAACATATCATCACAAAGTGTTTATGGAACAAAACAACCACTGCCTTGAACTGAAAAAATCCTGTCATACCAGAGACACTATATGCTCAGGCAAAATACACAACAGAACTAATGGCTGAAATGATAAGTTCCTTTTGCAGACATGTTAATGTTACATCGTTTCGGTTATCATCTTTATAGGGTGGACAAAATGGCCTAGTACCGGTAGACTTTCTTGCTAAGTTCGTTATAAAAGTTTTGAATCATGAACCGATTGAGATCATTGATGGAACGCAAACACTGCAGAGACTTGATGTCAGGGATGCTGCAGATGCCATTTTAGCAGTTTTGTCTTTGGACCCGTCTTTAAGGAAACCAGTGTATAATATCGGTCCAATAAGGGGCATAGTGTGATGGAGATAGCAGAAATGGTGGCACAAACAGGTCATGATTCATTCAATATCGCTACAAACATTACATCGCTTCCCGGAAGCATCGACTTGCATCTTGGTATGGATTTAAGCATGTTTTATCATGATACTCGATGGGATCCACAGTATGATTTACAATGTATCATCCTCTCTCTGTTTAATTATTTCCGTCAAAACCAACAACACAAACCATCCGGATAATGGATGATTTTTAAGTGTACTGATGGTCTTAAACGAAATAATGCTCTATAATGAAGGTACAGACTAGATCCTAGATAATAGGAGAAGATATCATGAATATCACGATCATTGGTGCTGGTAACCTTGGGTTTGCCATGGCAGCACATTTGAGTTTGGAAGGACATCGAATTTCACTTTGGAACCGATCAAAACAAACGATCGAGAAATTAATGAAAACCCAAACGATACATATCAAAGGCATCATTCAAGGAGATGCACACATCCATCTGGTTACAGATGATCTTTCATCTGCCTTGCATGAAAGCGAATTGGTTTTGGTCACCACACCGGCATCTGCTCATAAAGAGCTTGCTGAGGCCACGTCCAAATGCTTGAGTCATGAACCAATCATCGTACTCAATCCCGGTCGTACTTTTGGTGCGATCGAGTTCCACCATGTTTTTCGATTGCACAATTCCGATGTAGATCCAATCATAGCAGAGACACAGACGACGATCTACACATGTCGAAAGATCAACGATGATACTGTCAGTGTCTTGGCAATGAAAGATGATGTACTCATTGCCAGTCTTGACATGGCTGATCTTGATTTGATTTTAAAGATCATGCCTTCATGTTTGAAGAATCAGCTGATCAAAGCCCAATCGATTATCCAAACCTCCATCGGCAATGTTGGTATGGTGCTTCATTGTTCGCCTATCTTACTCAATGTCGGATGGACTGAAAATCCTGATTTTTCATATAACTACTATCATCAAGGCATCGCGCCGACCATCAGTCGCTTTATTGAAAAACTGGATGAAGAGCGAGTAGCGGTTTCCATCGCACTGGGCTGTAGAGTGCTGTCAACCAAAGAGTGGTTTGAAAAAACCTATCACATCGTCGAAGAAAGTCTGTATGATTGTATCCAAAAAGCCAAGGTGTATGATACGATCGAAGCCCCGACTTCTTTAAGTCATCGTTACATCCATGAAGACATTCCCTGCGGGTTGGTACCACTTGAGATCGTGGGGAAATGGCTGGGGCTACCAATGACGATCACATCTTTGATCATCGATCTTGCCAATCAGCTGTTGGATACGGATTTTAGAAAAAAAGGAAGAAAAATTTATTGGTACATCTATCATGTGGGCATTAC
>CALFEZ010000272.1 GCA_937957895.1 uncultured Erysipelotrichaceae bacterium | reverse complement strand
GGAGCGATGTTTTTCATATTGATGGTCATCTTGGGATTGAGCGTCAGTGGCATCTTTGAAGTGTTCAAATACGGATCGCTTGCGATCTTATACATCGCCACTACGACGTATATGACTGATACCGCTGCATATTTTGTGGGAATCAACTTCGGTAAACATAAACTTGCTGAAAGAATATCTCCAAAGAAAACGATCGAGGGATCGATAGGAGGATGGTTGATAGCAAGTTTGGTTTCACTTTTGTATGCCAATCTAATCTTGATCGATGTGTTTCCCATGCCGCTTTTGGTGATCGCTTCCATCATGATGCCACTGATAGCACAACTTGGGGATCTTTCCTTTAGTGCAATCAAACGTCACTATGGAATGAAAGACTTTGGGACGATCTTTCCCGAACATGGTGGAGTTCTTGACCGCATAGATAGCTTGCTTTTCAACTTCATGTTCTTTTTTGTGTTGTTGACGGTGTTTGTATGAAAAAGAAGATCGTTATCTTGGGAGCATCGGGATCGATCGGGTTACAGACCCTCGATGTCATCGATCAGCATCCGGATATGTTTGAGTGCATAGGGATGAGTGTTCATTCACGATTTGATCGCATCGAACAAGCCTGTCAACGACGGGATGGATTGACGATCTGTGTCCATGAAGCAACTTTAGCTGAGCAACTTTCAAAAGAATACCAACAACATACATTTATCCATGGGCAAGAGGGCATCGAATCGCTTGCATCTTGGCAACAGGCTGATATCATCGTCAATGCCATCGTCGGATATGCCGGTCTTCAAGCCAGCATGGCAGCGCTCAAACATGGTAAGACAGTTGCTCTTGCCAACAAAGAATCGCTTGTTATAGCAGGTTATATGATCGATGATTTGATTACTAAACACAAAGGAAGATTGATACCCATCGACAGTGAGCACTCAGGGATCGCACAGTGTCTGGCAAATCAATCAAAAGAGATCCGCAGGATGATCATCACCGCTTCTGGTGGAAGTTTACGTGATCTTACACGCGATCAATTGCAGAAAGTAACTGTCAATGAAGCGTTGTCTCATCCTAACTGGGATATGGGAGCAAAGATCACGATCGACAGTGCGACGATGATGAACAAGGCATTTGAGGTTATCGAAGCTCACCATATGTTCAAAGTGGGGTATGATCAGATCGAAGCAATCGTGCATCCTCAAAGCAAAGTGCATGCGATGATCGAGTTTGTGGATCACTCGTTTATCGCTCAACTAGGAGAACCCGATATGCGGGTTGCGATCGCGTATGCTCTAAGTGATGGAGAGCGACTTGCATTATCTACAGAAACGATCGATCTTACAAAAGCCTGGCAACTGGATTTCCGACCATAGATCGGAAGAGCGTCGTGTAGGGAAAGAGTGTAGATCTC
>CALFEZ010000271.1 GCA_937957895.1 uncultured Erysipelotrichaceae bacterium | reverse complement strand
CTACCTCTCCAAGATATCTGCTGCCTTCATCTGTATCCAATAGATTTTTAAGTGCCTGTTCTTCCTTTTTTGCTTTGAAATCGACCACTTTTCCTTCTTTAAACGTCAGTTCAAAGTCTTCGATCAAACGACCCTGATAGTTCAGAGGTTTGGTAGCAACAACGACTCCTTCCGTTTGAAGACGATCGGGCATCGTAAAGGTTTCTTCCGTAGGGATGTTTGGATTGAATACCGCTCCATTTTGAGCAGTCTCCTTTCCACCTGCCCAACGATGGTTTTTGACCAATCCGACTTTGAGATCTGTACCGAGTGAGTTGGTAAAGTGCAAGTGATCAAACTGATACTCATTGAGTTTACGATTGATCCTCTCAAGTGTCTGATTGTGGGTTTTCCATTCTTGTACAGGATCGTTGTCTTGACTGACTCTTACTGCTGATAAGATAGCTTGCCAAAGTGCAGCGATTGCTTCTTCTTCTGATTTTTCAGGAAAGACCTTACTTGCCCAAACTGCTGTTGGAACCGATACCAATGACCATTGTGCTTTGTTGGCCATCATGTATTCACGATAGAACTGAATCGCTTTTTGAAATTCGATCTGGACTTGCTGGACACGTGATGGATCGACTTGTGCCAAAAGTCCGGGAGATGGTGCATAGATCGACAAGGCACATGCATTTTCATCTACGAATGTCTGATATTGGGAGACGATCCAAGGATCGACACGTTTGAATCGATCGATGTCTGCATGAAGATAACTTAGTTTCGAGGTTTGATCGTCATTCCAACGGACATACACATATCCTGCTTTTGCTTCATATGCTGCTTCAACGCAATGTCGTGCAAACTCTGCTGCCTCAACAGGAGCATTGATGACCAGTGTTTGCCCAGGCTGTACATTGGTTCCGATCTCCACAGCCAGTTTGGCATACTTTTTTAGTATCGTTTTATCCATGATCAATGTCCTTTCGATTTTGGAAGCATGGCTGCTCCGATAAGTCCCGGTTCTTTTAGTGAAGCAAACAAGAACTTAGTTCCCTGCATGTTTTTATGAACGTGTTTTTTATAGTTTTCGATTACTTTGTCAAAATAAACGTCTTTTGATTTGGTGACTCCACCTCCGACCACAAATGCATCCGGATCACATACATGAGCGATCACAGAGAACATGATGGAAAAGTCAAGAGCGACTTCATCAATCAGTTCCAAGGCTTTTGGATCGTTTTGGCGTGCCAAATCGAATACTTCTTTCGTATCTTTGATCTCTTTGGAGATCCGTTCTTTTGCTTTTCGAGTGATGCTGGGGCCACTCGCTTCATTTTCAATGGCACCTGCATTCAAATGATTGTATTTGTTGCGGTAACGATCGATGATGATATTTCCGATCTCCCCGGCATGACCATGTTTTCCGGACACTACCTGACCATTGACGATCAATGCACCACCTATCCCGGTTGAATGGGTTACATAATACACGGTCGACAGCCCTTTTCCAGCTCCGATCAGTGCTTCTGCAAGCCCTGCAACATTGGCATCGTTGTCCATGTATGTCGGAAGATTGAACTCTTTTGCGATCACATCCACCAATCCATACCCACTAAGGGCAGGAATATTGGTTGCCATGATCATTCTCCCGTTTATCGTATCGACAGGTCCGGGGACTCCCAGTCCGATCCCTACGATGTTTTGATCCAGATCCAATTGTCGGATCGTGGCGATAAGATTGCTGACGATGGTGTCTGCATCTTCCATTGCTTTGGAAGGATTGCTGACCATCTGCAAGATCTCACCGTCTTCACTGACACGTGCAACTCGTACTTGTGTCCCCCCTAAATCAACTCCTATATACTGTTTCATGTATGTTTCTCCTATTTCACTTCCACGATTTTTAGCATATTGGCAGTTCCTTCTCCGGTCGGATAACCTGCCGTGATGATGATTTGTCTTCCCGGTTCGATACCGTAGTTTTTGGCAACGATGCTTGCCAATTCGTCATCGTTGGTCATTTCGTTTTGAATATCTGAATACAGCGGGATAACACCCCAGTTGGCTTCTAACTTGCGTTGGATGCTTTTGGTGAATGTGACTGCAAAGATGGGGACCGGTGGACGGAACTTCGAGATCCTTTTTGCCGTCGAGCCGCCCTGAGTAAAGGCAACGATCGCATCAACCTCATCCAAGTTGAGTGCAGAGTTACACACGGATATTCCAATCGCATCCTGGATCGTGCGATGGCTGGTCTTGATGGCATGATCGAGTCTTTCACGATATGGGAGGATCTCCTCTACTGATTTGGCGATCTTGTCCATCGTCAACACAGCCTCGATGGGATATGCTCCGACTGCCGATTCACCGGAAAGCATGATACAATCAGTGCCATCCAAAATAGCATTGGCGACATCATTGGCTTCTGCTCGAGTCGGACGTGGATTGGTCATCATCGACTCAAGCATATGAGTAGCCGTAACGACCGGTTTTCCATATTCATTGGCGATCGCAATGATCTTTTTCTGATAGATCGGAACCAACGCCAAGCTTACTTCCACACCAAGATCTCCACGAGCGACCATCACTCCGTCTGCTACTTCCAGAATTTCCTTTAGATTGTCGACTCCCTCCTGGTTTTCGATTTTCGCAATGATCTGGATATCAACATTGCCTTCCTCTTCCATGATTTTTCTTATTTCCAAGACATCTTGGGCTCTGCGAACAAAAGAAGCAGCAATAAAATCCACATCCAAGTGGCATCCAAAACGAATGTCAGCATCATCCTTCGCTGAAATAAATGGCATCGATAACTTCACATTGGGAACATTGACACCTTTTCTGGTTTTGATGGTTCCTGGATTTTCCACTCGACATACCAGTTCATCTTTTTTCTTTTCGATGATCGTCAATCGCATTTTTCCATCATCGATCAGCACCGAATCATCGATCTTGACATCGTCAAACACGTTGGTTGGCATGATCGAGAAACGTTGATTATTGCCTACCACTTGCTCTTTGACGATGCTGATCACATCACCGGTGGCTACCTCGATAACTCCGTTTTCGATCTGGCCGCAACGGATTTCAGGGCCTTTGGTATCCAGCATGATCGCCAGGTTGAACCCCGTTCGATCTGATACTTCCCTGATCATTTTGATTCTTCGTTCATGTTGCTCATGATCTTCATGAGAAAAATTCAAACGGCATATGTTCATTCCTGCTTCAGCAAGCTTTTCAACCATTTCCGATGAATCACTGGCTGGTCCTATGGTACATATGATCTTGGTTTTTCTAAATCCTTCCATGTGTTTACCTCCTATACGATGCGCTCATGCAGCGCGATCAAATCTTTTCTATCTGTAGTTGGCATACTCAGTGCTTCATGGATGTCCATGGAGACGATCTGGTTGTTGTGAATGCCGACACAATGACCGATCTTGTTATCCATCAACACGCTAATTGCTTTGTCGCCCAACTGCGTTGCCAACATCCTATCAGCAGCAGAGGGGGAACCACCTCTTTGGATGTGACCCAGTACCGTGGCTCTTCCGGAAAACCCGGTGTGCAACGATATCTTATTAGCAAGCTGATGAACA
The DNA here is from genome assembly GCA_937957895.1 of uncultured Erysipelotrichaceae bacterium. Taxonomy (GTDB): domain Bacteria; phylum Bacillota_I; class Bacilli_A; order Erysipelotrichales; family Erysipelotrichaceae; genus UBA6182. Next base: position 2,216 of record CALFEZ010000271.1, on the reverse strand, counting down.
TCCGTGATCTTTTCGGTGATCAACACGATGGCGTGTCGTTTCTTTTTTGTTTTCTCATAATAATTGATCAACTCGATCATATGGTCTTCGTTATACAAAACATCAGGAGTGATGATGACCTCTGCCCCACAAGCCAAACCGGCAAAGATAGCCAGATCTCCGCACTTGTTTCCCATGACTTCAATGATGGAACATCGATGATGACTGGATGACGTATCTCGCAGTTTGTCGATGGCGTCGATGATCGTATTGAGTGCCGTATCAAACCCTATCGTAAAATCGGTGCTTGCGATGTCATTGTCGATGGTGCCAGGTAATCCTACGCAGTTGATGCCTAGCCTGCTCAAGGCATATGCTCCTTGATAGGTTCCATCTCCACCGATCACGACCAAAGCATCGATGTTTCGTCGTTTTAAAATCGCAACCGCTTGTTTTTGCACTTCAAGTTGTTTGAACTCAGACAGTCTTGCTGATCCAAGGATCGTTCCTCCCTTGATCCCTATATCACTGACAGATGATCGATCCATCTCAAACATGTCATCTTCGATCAACCCCTTAAAGCCATTGTTTATTCCCATCACATGGATGTTGTGATACAGGGCACTTCTTGTGATGGCACGAATAGCTGCATTCATACCCGGTGAATCACCACCGGAAGTAAGGATCCCAATTCTTTCGATCATGTATCGCTCCTTTTCCATCATATCACTATTTCGTTATGCCGAAACATGATTTCGTCGATTATCTTCGACCAAACGCTCCGGGTCTGCCAATGCCAGGATACGTTCGATCATCCGGATCGCTTTGGTTGTCGCGAGTTTTCCTTTTTGGTCCAATGCATAGTGCTGCTTCAATGTATCCGGAGTTTCGTTGCTGCTAAACCAGGTGCTTTTCTTTGCTTCCAAACGATGATTGATGATGGGGAAAAGCAACTCGTCTCGCGACCATGCGGTGACACTTTCAGCACCGATATCATCAAAAAAAGCAACATCCGCAGTTTTAGCCTGGGTTACTAACTTCTCCATCTCTTCCGGAGCATCGAAATACAGCTTCGCTCTGCTAACAAAGCTTGGAACATGGATAAATGCCACACTCCGTCCTTTTTTGGCACATTCGTTGGCCAGTGCACTCAACAGATACGTTTTTCCGCAACCTGCAGACCCATACAGATACAACCCTTTGAAAACAGGTTGATCGATCCAGTTTTTGATTTTGTCAAATAGCATCAGATAATCATACGTTTCGTTATCCAGTTCAAACTGATCGAGCATCAAAGGGATCAAAATCTCTGGCATGTCGTTGATCAAAAAGCGTGATAAGTGTGCACGTTGTTTTTCTTGATCGATCAAGTAGTGGCATTTTGAGATTTGGTTGCTTAGGATGCCATCTTCGATCGTAAGATCGAGAATGTATCCGTTTTGTTTTTGGCGACACGCAAAAAGACCTTGACATCCATCACACAACGACAACTCCTGCTCCCATTTCATAAACCGACCAAGATGTTTTTGGATGTATGCGGCATCGACCGAATGGGTTTTCATAAATCGTTGGATTTTCTCACTCTTAAGCAATCGATCAAGTTGAGATCGTTGCTGATCGATCACTTCTTGGGGAAGCTTCGGTTTGATATCGATCGTTTTCACTTCTTATCATCCTTTCTCAGCTTCTGAAGCAATGCTTTTCTTTTTTCATCTTGGTGTGATGTTGTGTCTTTTGTTTGTTTGGTGATCATATATTCTGGTACCGATTCGACTTGATCAGGTTGGATCGGTGTCTGGTTGATCTGCTCTTTTGCCTGTGCCAGTGTTTTGATGTCTGCTCGCTCCCATGAATCAGCGATCTGCTGTACCAGGTTTTTGGTAAATCTCCCTTTGAATCGAGTGAGCACATAATCGATCAACATGTTTTGAACATCTTGTTCAAAAGCATAGTTTTCATAGAGAAAAGCGATGACTTTACGATCATTGACACCCACGGCTTTGCCTTTTTGTCTTGAGGAAAAGAAAGTAATGCTATCTGCAGCTAATCCGCTTTTGGTCGCTGTCTTGGCTTGATCGACATACGATTGTACCAGATACTTCAGTTTTTCCAGATCCATGACTTCACTGTCGGGTTTCGTGCATTTTCCGACAAATGTCTGCATCATCGTTTCATCGATGCCATACAAACTGCCAAGATACGCAATGGTCTCGATGTTTTGTTTGGTCCTTGCCAAA
>CALFEZ010000270.1 GCA_937957895.1 uncultured Erysipelotrichaceae bacterium | reverse complement strand
GCCCCACACATACTTGGTCATGCCTTTGTCGATTTCATGGACTGGTTCAATGGCACACAGATCTGCGTTTAACACCTTGCTTATCTCTAAAGCGATGGTTTTGGTAAATCCCTCCAATGAGTAGTAGATGACCAGGATTTTGCATTCTTTTTCTTTTAAGTTGTTCATGGTAAATCCACTTTCATGGCTTTGCTTGTGTGCATCAGATACTTTTTATCAGCTGAGGGAAGCTTCTCGATGGCATAGCGAAGCGCGATGCGCTGCATGCGATGTCCTTGGTTTTTAAGATAATCGTACACTTTCTCACGATCGATCGTCGAATACACTTTGAGCATCCACCCAAATCCTTTTTGTACTAGATAGTGTGGATCATCAAGCAATGCCTCACATACGTCAAACGGAGAAAACGATCCTGTGGTTTTCCTTTTGATCGGTACGATCAACACTACCGGAGCTGCTCTTCTAATTGCGAAATGCTCATGATCACACCAATCCATGACATTGATCAAAAGTTCAGGATATCGAACCATCAACTCCCCAAAAGCATGAGTGCAAAAATCATCGCAATCCGACCAATCCCGGATGTACGAACAAAGCCAATGCTCAAACGTATCAAATGTGTCGAGCGTATACTGATTTCTAACTCGGTATGCCCAATCAAAGGCAATGACCTTCAGTGGCCATCGTTGGGTTTGCAGCATTGCTTCACACAATGCAAACACCTCTTTTTTGGATGTTGTTTCAAGTTGACGAAAATGCTTTGCAGAGATCTTTCTGATATCGTTTGTCGTATAAGGATGCGCCTGCTGTAACTCCCACTCGATTGGTTGGATGATTCTATTCATGATATCCTCCTGCTTGTCTTCATCATGCCACACAGTCAATGTGGATGCAATGATCCATTAAAAAAACGCATCCTGGGATGCGTATGATTTTGGATAGAGTAAACACTACTCGCTGTCGATCATGTTTTCGCCGACCACTTTGACTTTGACGATGCCATCAAGATCACTGTAAGCCTGGATCAACTGATGGTATTTGTCCATGTTACGGCTTCTTGGATTAAGGGTGACAAGCAAATAATGCAGGGTCCCATCCTCAAGAAAATCACTGCCCATAAACTGGATACGATCCACAAACACATTGAAACGATCTGCCAGATCCTGATAAATGGTAAAATCGGAATTTTTAGTTTGGATGAAGATCCGTTTGGTCAAGATCCGATTGATCAAAATACCACCTTCGATGATGCTGGCAAAACGAAGCAGCACATAGATCAAAAAGGTCGTGGCGATCGCTCCTGAAAAGAACCCGACACCGGCTGCGATACCAATAGTCCCAACACTCCACAAACTGGCAGCAGTCGTCAATCCTTTGACCGATCCTCGGCTTTGGATGATGGTTCCCGCACCCAAAAAACCGATACCACTGATGATCTGTGCTCCCAATCTGGCAGGGTCAGGAGCTCCAAGTCCCCCTGCATATCGTTCATAAATGAACTCTGATGTCAGCATGACCAATGCCGATGCGGTTCCCACAAGTGCATGGGTACGCATGCCGGCTGCCCTGCTTTTTCTGGCACGATCATATCCGATCCATCCTGAAAGGATCAATGCCACGATCAATCGTAATCCATATTCATAGTAAATATCAGGAATCGTCATTGTTTCTCCTTATGATGATATACCACGATCTCTTCGATTGTTTTCCGATCACGCTTGTGTCGTTGAGGATCTTTGAAATCGACTTTGGGATAACCTAATGCCAATATCTGAGCAACCACCATGTCGCTGGGTAGTTTCAAAAGCTCACGGATCGGTTCCGCTTTGAAAAAACTGATCCAGACAGAGCCGATATCAAGATCAGCAGCAGCCAGCATCATATGGGTCAGTATGACACCGGTGTCTATCAGACTGGAGTCATTGGGATTGACGGATGTTTTGAAGGTTTTGTCTTTATCATAGACAACGATGAGTGCTGTTGTGGCATTGTAGATTTGAGCATGATGAGACAATGCCAAAATGTCCTGTTCTTCCGTCAGAACATGGATCATGAAGTTTTGCATGTTGCCGTTGGTCGGTGCGACTCGAGCTGCCTCTAAGATCACATCGAGGTGTTCTTTCTTGATGGGTTCTTTGAGAAAAGACCGTGTCGAACATCGCTTTTTGGCCAATGATAAAAAGTCCATGTGGATCTCCTTGAGTCTATTGTAACAAAGCCCCCATTACAATACAACAAAGGGCCGTTTACAGGCCCTTTTCGGAAATGACGACAGATATTCTTGGAATGATCTGTTTTTTGCGGGAGACGACATGTTCGATGAAGATGTCTTCATCTTCTAAAACGGAGGGATAAGCTTCTTCCACGATCCATTTTTCCTTTCCGGCAAAATACATGATCGATCCGTTTTTCTCGATGGAGGTAAAGATCATCAAAAGCAGATCCAGCTTCTCATCGACACAATATGCTTCCATCGCATCATGCAACTCTGCTTTGATCTGAGCCAGCTCATCTAGGTTGTAGATGTTGACTTGCCCAAGTCGAAAGCGCAGGTTGGAGATCGCGTATTCTTTGATATCATGTTCGATGATCTCTTTCATCGAACGGTTTTTCAGATTGGCACCCATCGAGAACAATTCTTTGGCAAATTCCTCTTTGTCGATCTCTGCTGTCTCTGCCAGTCTTTTGGCAACTTCCAGATCGATCTGGGTTGTCGTGGGTGAGTTGAAATTGAGGGTATCGGAAATCATAGCCCCCAAAAGCAATCCTGCCAGTTGTTTGGATATTTTGATCTGGTACTCATCAAACATCAAAGCAACGATGGTCGATGTCGAACCGACCAGCTGGTTGCGAAACATGATGGGATTGGACGTTTGGATATCACCGATGCGATGATGATCGATGATTTCCAAGATCTCGGCATCCATGACATTTTCCACACTTTGGGATACCTCATTGTGGTCCACAAGAATCAGATTTTTGTTTTTGGCGTTGAGCACGTGATAGCGAGACACCAGGCCGTACACTCGTCGTTGATCATCGATGACCGGATAAGCACGATAGCGCGTCTTGCTTATCTTTTTGGCAACTTCATCGACATACTCGAGTTTGTTGAAGGTGACTGGATCGACCGTCATCACGCCTTTGATCGAAGGTGAGAAAAACAGATATCGTGCCGTGTTGAGCGTTCCATGTCCCGATAAAATCACTGCACAACCAGCTTCTTTGGCTGCTTCGATCACGACCGGAGAGATCGATCTTGCCCATACCACGATCAAGCAGGCAGCATCCTTGGCGATAACTTCAAGCTGTGCCTGAGTATCGTTGCCGACGATGACGATCCTGTCTTTGAGTTCATAGTTGTCGAGTTTGGAAGCAGCGATCGCGATGATACTCACTTTCCCGTTGATACGTGTCTTTTCCGGTGCATAGACCAGTTTTCCTTTGATCGTCTTGTTGAAATTTTCGATCGGAGTTTCTTTGAGCAGTTCGATGCTTTTGGATGTATCGGCCATGGCGATGCGTGACAAGTTGGAACTGGTCACCATGCCAATGGTCTTGCCTTTGTCATCGACGACGATCAGTGCTTGTTTGTTGTTTTGAGTCAACAGACTGTATGCTTCAAAGATCGTTGTTTCCGTCGTGATCGTGATCGCTTCATCCATGTCGATCTCATATAGCTGACTTCTGGCATCGTCCAGATAGATCGGTTTGCGATAGTTGAACTTGTTCAAAAGATAAGCTGTTTCATGATTGATATCGCCCAAGCGACATGCGATAGCATTAAACCCCAATTGTTTTTTTAGTTCGGCATATCCGATGGCTGCACAGATCGAATCACTATCCGGATGTCGATGACCGACAACATACACCAAATCATTGCTGGTAAACCCATTGCTCATATCCAAACCTCCCCTTTTTCAAAACAAAGACCATCTCGATGGTCTTTGTTGATGATGGTTTCAAGATGCATCCAAAAGAATGTCCCATCATCCGATTATCCTTTTACGAACAGTACTTTCGACCATCTATCTTCATGGATCAACACAAGGTGGTGATCACACTTAAGGATATTGTACAATGTGACATCCAAAAAGACAACAAACCGAAAACATGAATCTATTTAAGTGTGCTGGTCGCGATGTGCATGACATCCCATGGCGCTGCAAAGGGCGGTGCATATCCAAAGTCAAGCAAGGAAAACTCTTCGGCGGTCATCTTCTGATCGATTGCCACGACAAAGGGATTCATGCGCAACACGGCATTTTTTTGACCGATCAGCTGTGCTCCAAGAAGTATTCTGGTTTTTTTATCTGCTACGATCTTGATTGTGATGTCAGTCGGATTTGGATAGTATCCTGCATGATCATAGGATGTGACTGTGGATGTGATCACATCCAAACCATGATCTTTGGCTTCTTTTTCACTCAAACCGGTTTTAGCCACTTCCAGATCGATGATCTTGATCATGGCAGAACCCAATCCTTGATCAAACTTTTTGTCTTGGCCAGCCAATATCTCTGCCAATACGCGACCTTGTTTGTTGGCATTGGTGCCCAATGGGATGTATGCCGGTTTTTTAGTGATGGCATGCACGATCGTACTGCAATCACCGGCAGCATAAATGTCAGGGATGTTTGTCCGCATCTTTTCGTCGGTGATGATGGCACCATTTGGAAGCATCGATATCTTTGTATTATTCAAAAAGGAAGTGTTGGGGCGGATCCCCACTGACATGACCACGATGTCTGCATCCACCTGTGTTTGATCGGTGATCAGTGTCAGATGATCTGCATGGGGCTTTATTTCCGTGACGGTTTGATCAAGATACAGTTTCACTCCGTTTTCTTGAAGATGACTGGCAACCATTTCGGAAAACTCCTTATCGAAGGTAGCCAACACGACCGGGAAACGTTCGATGATGCTGACCTTCTTTTTTTGTGTCAGAAAAGCTTCTGCCAGTTCCAGTCCGATGTATCCGCCACCGATGATCGCAACCGAAGTTGCTTGTTGGGTCGCTGCTTTTAGTTTTTCGCCATCCTGCAATGTTTTTAGGGTAAAGACCCTAGGATCATCCACTCCTGCGATCGGCAATACGATCGGAGATGCTCCGGTCGCCACGATCAAACGATCGTATGTATCTTCAAATCGTTTGTCATGATGGACGATCGTGATCGTTTTTTGTTCCGGGTCTACCTTGACCACTTCATGATTGAGATAGACATCGATACCGTTCTTTTTGAAGTCTTCGGCTGATCGTATCCTCATCTTGTCGATATCATCGTTTTCTCCGGAGACATAATATGGAAGCCCACACGCTCCATAGGATACTTCGTTTGTTTTTTCATAGACGATGATCTGTTCGTCCTTGAGTTCTCTTTTTAGTTTGGCGGCAGCACTCATCCCGGCTGCGACACCTCCAATGATCACTGTTTTCATAGGTTCACCTCATTAAGATTATACCATGTTTGAAACAAAGCTGGCTTGCTGTTGACTGAAGGTCATCACTTTGAGAAAATGATCGTGAGGTAACATCATGGATATCAACAACTTACAAAAAACCATACAAGCATTTTGCACTGAACGTGATTGGGATCGTTATCATGATCCGAAAGAACTGGCCATCGGGATGTCAACGGAAGCCAATGAACTGCTGGCTTTGTTTCGTTTTCTCGATCATGACCAGATAACACAGATCATGGTCGAGAAAAAGGAAGCGATCGAAGACGAGTTGATGGATGTCTTGTTTTTTGTATTGCGATTTGCCCAGCGCAATGACATCGACATCGCTT
>CALFEZ010000269.1 GCA_937957895.1 uncultured Erysipelotrichaceae bacterium | reverse complement strand
GATCGTCTTACCATCTTTGAATGTCAATAAACCAGCCTGCCCCAACAAATAAAGAGCTCTGCTAAGATTGGTCGAATCATCCGGAAGCGTGATGCTTGCTCCATCAGGAATCTCATCCAGAGTAAGGTAATCTTTTGAATACAGAGCAAAAATGGCATGATACAAAGGCTGAACAGTCACCAGATCCGCATTGTTGGCTCGATTGAAAGACTGCAGAAAATAGTCATGCTGGATCATGTTGGCATCCAGTTCCTTGTTTTTTAATAGATTGTTGGGAACCTGATAGTCGGTAAATTCATGGATCTCAAGTTCAAAACCTTCTTCTTTTAAATCATCCTCGATCAAAAGAAGCAAATCTTTCATCGGAAAAAAGGCAACCCCAACATGGATCGTCTTGTCTTTATCAGAAGGGCCTATCGTACATCCACTCAATGCAATGACAAGCATGGATGTCATGATCATCGTGAACATCTTTTTCATGGTGTTATTCTCCTTTATCGTTTGTCGTATTTCTTTGAAATCATATTCCCTAATGTTTGGATTGCCTGTACGATCACAATCATCGTGACGATGATGATCCACATCAACTCATAGTTGAAATTGTAATAACCTTCACTCAATGCCAAATATCCGAGTCCGCCACCTCCGATGATCCCCATCACCGTAGAATATGCCAAAAGGCTGATGGTCGTCGTGGTAAAACTGAGGATCAATCCTGATCTGGCTTCAATCAACAAAAAATGCGTGAAGTATTGGATCGTGCTTGCTCCCAGAGCATACGATGTTTCATGGATCTCTTTGTTGACATCAAGCAGATCTTGTTCCGTCAACCTTGCAAAGATGGAAATCCCGATCAAACTCAAAGGGATCTTTGAAGCATCCACTCCAAATCCGGTTCCCAAAAGCCACCGATTGAATGGGATCATCACGATGATAAAAAGGATAAATGGAATGGATCGGATGATGTTGATGATACCTGACAGGATGAAATAAACCAACTTGTTTTGATATATGCCATCCATACGAGTGATAAACAACACAAATCCGAGCATCAATCCCAAGACAAGTGCAAGGATCATGGCAGTGAACATCATGTCCGCTGTTTCAAATAAAGCTTTGGCATATGCTTCTTTGAAGGTATCAAATGTCACGATGTATTTCTCGATCACTCAAAAGCCTCCTTATAGGAAACCGGGATCATTGTTTGCTCACTAAGTGTCATAATGGCTGATATCTTCCCGTTTTCAATGATCGCAACTCGATCACACAGTGCTTTGATGACTGAGATGTTATGAGAAACCAGCACGATGGTTGCCTCAAATCGCTCATTGATCTCTTTCAATAGTTTGAGCACTTCATAGCTCATCTTTTCATCCAAAGCGGAAGTTGGTTCATCACATAAGATCAGTTTGGGATCCGTCATCAGTGTCCTGGCAATGGCTACTCTTTGCTTTTGGCCACCGGATAAAGTCCTTATATAAGCATTCTCATAATCAGCCAAACCAACAAAGGCCAACAGATGCTTTGCTTTTTGGATGTTCTTACGCTTTTCGCCTTTTCTTATTTTCGTTGGCAACAACACATTGTCGAGCACACTCAGATTACTCAGTAAGTTGAAGCTTTGAAAAATCATCGACGTATCTTTGACTAGTTCATATTTTGTTCTATGATCCAACATCCGGCCCATCAAGTAGATGTCTCCACTGCTTGGTTCAATAAACCCGTTCATCATTCTTAGGATGGTCGATTTCCCACTTCCGGTCTCACCTACCAAACCAAAGATCTCTTTTTTATCAATGGAAAAACTGATGTCATCGATCACAGGTGTTTCGATGCCATTGATCTCGTATTTTTTTGATACGTTTTCAAATCGGATCATCATGTCTTTTGTTATTACCTCATGCCACCCAACATCATTGATACTGATATCATATGTTTCATTATAACGCATTTTGTGTACTTCTATCACACTCGGCTTTCATCATGCATGTCATCTCATCATGATCTCACATTGATTATGACGATCAAAAAAGCAGTTCACCATCAAATCCTTGATGCTTGAACTGCCGCTACTTTGATTTTCGCAATCATCATAGAATGATGCTTTCTCGTTTGCTTTGGATCATCAATGGAGATGCCGTGCATTCTCAGTAATAATTCGCCAGTAACAAGATGGTTGAAAATATCACGACATCTTGCATAAAGTGAATAAACCACGAAGAAACCGATCCTTTGGTTTCAACCATGCTTCGACACATAAACCATCCCAGTATAGCGCTCATGATCACACCCACCACACCGCTGGGAGCACCATAATAATGAGCGATCCCAAATAGCATGGCAGCTACCAGGATCGTCTGATGCTTTGGAAGCACATGTCTGAGTGAACCCAAAATGGCATTTCGATACACTATTCCTTCACTCAAAGAGTTGAAAGCCGCAAAAAGAACCACAAAAGGAAAGTATTTGATTAGATTGTCTGTATTGAGATCAGCAGATGATCCAGTAACCGTCACAACCGTCAACAAAATCGTACCCAGAGCGATCAAAAAGGCAGAAATAAGTGCTAGTTTCCCCCAGCTTATCTGATTCTTTTTGATGTTGAGCCATCTGATCTCGTCCGCTTTGACGGATAAATCGCCTACAGCCAGGTATACTTCCTTCGATGATCGAAACAACACGATCAATATCACGATGACCGGTATGATCCCAATCACCTTAAGCAGGATCGATCCTCCAAAGTTTCCAACAAATGAATTGATGTCAAAGGTCGTTTTCCATAAATCGGTAGAGATGATTGCTCGTGTAGCTATCTCCACCAGGATGATCACGATCAAAACGACTGTATACTTGACGGTTTTTATGCTTTTGACATACCAAAAAAAAGCAAAAGATATCGCTAGGATCCCCAGTTTGACAAATGGCAAGACAGCCGGAACTGAACCTGTCAGTTCCCTTAACACGATCTCCGGTAATATGGATGCGATCAAGGTTAATACAAGGATGCGAAA
>CALFEZ010000268.1 GCA_937957895.1 uncultured Erysipelotrichaceae bacterium | reverse complement strand
AAAAATATCAATGGAAATACCATCGTTTGCTTTGATGTAAAGACGATGACGTTGGAAAAGCGAACGTTTCTTCAAAGGAAAATGCTTTTTAAGGTTACGTATCCGCAGTAATGTTTTTTGGTTTTCAGCCATTGCTACGCACTCCTTTCTTTGGATAGAAGCATCTGATCGCTTGCTTATCGCTGATTTGTACTAGTTCCGGTTCTTCTTTTTGACATTTTTCAGTAGCGTATTTGCATCGTGGAGCAAATTTACAGCCAACTGGCAAGTCAAGCGGATGGGGAACAGCACCAGGGATCGCATCAAGCTTCGTGCCTCTTTCAGAACTCAAACTTGGAATCGATGCAAGTAATCCTTCTGTATAAGGATGGGAGTATTCACTGATGTCACTAAAAATGTAGTTGACCGGTGCGCTTTCGACGACTTGTCCACAATACATGACGACGACATCATCTGCCATTTGGTTGATGACACCCAAATCATGGGTGATGAACATGATGGCTGTTTTGAACTCTCTTTTCAAATCATTCATCAATCGAAGGATCTGCGCTTGAATCGTTACATCCAATGCCGTTGTTGGTTCATCCGCAATCAAAAGCTTTGGACGGCAAGCAAGTGCCATCGCGATCATGACGCGCTGTGACATTCCCCCTGAAAGTTGGAACGGGTACTGATAAACCAACTCGTTTGCATTTGGTATTTTTACGGCTTCCAACATTTCGATGGATGTCTTTGTTGCTTGTTCTTTCGTCATTCCTTGGTGAAGCATCAAAACTTCACTGATTTGACGATTGACGGTGAAAACCGGATTGAGACTGGTCATAGGTTCCTGGAAGATCATGGAAATATCATTACCACGAATCTTGCGCAAATCAGCTTCCGACATTTTTGCCAAGTCACGGCCCTCAAAGAGAACTTCACCTTCGTAAATCTTCTGATTGTTTTCAAACAGCTTCAAGATACTCATGGCTGTCTGGCTTTTTCCACTTCCTGATTCCCCGACAACACCCAAGGTTTTACCTTCCTGCACTGTCAATGAAACTCCGTTGACGGCTTTGATCAATCCACGGCGAGTGTTGAAGTATGTGTGTAGATTTTTGATTTCCAATAAGTTGCTCATGATGTACCTCTACTTTTCATTGCCTTTGGGATCCATTGCTTCACGCAAGCCATCACCAATTAGGTTTACACTTAGTGCTGTCATCAATACTGCTATGGCAGGCAGGACCCACCGCCACCAATATAGTTCGATGATGTCCGTTCCCTGCGATCCTGTAAGCATATTACCCCAGGATGGACTTGGCGGAACTACTCCAAATCCTAAAAATGATAATCCTGCCTCTGTTAGTAGGCTTCCTGCATATGACAATGTCATACTGACGATGACGATATTGATTACGTTTGGTAGGATGTGGCGGACGATGATAACACGCGAACGGATACCCAGTGCTCTGGCTGCCATGACGAAATCTTTCTCACGCTCAGCAAGGATCTGACCACGAACCAAACGTGACAGACCAGGCCAACTGATGACCCCAAGAATAACCATGATCATCAATATTCGTTCAGTCTGAGAAAGTCGACCACCAATGAAAGCTGACAATGTGATTGCTAGCGGTAAAAATGGAAATGAGTTGATGATTTCACCAAAACGCATCAAGACATTATCGATCCATTTTCCATAGAAACCAGAAATCATTCCTACAGTGACACCAATCAACGTAGAGATCAATACTGCAACAGCACCGACCGTCATGGTGACACGACCACCATGGATCAAACGAGTTAACATGTCTCTTCCGGAACCATCTGATCCCAAAATAAACCCTTTGTTGCCCCATGCGTGGATTGCGCCATCTTCAGTGACGGCATAGTTTTGATAAAAACCTGAGAATACGTTTGTGACTCTGGCGTTGGTAACTGCCGTAGGAATATTCGTTTGTCCATAGTTGTTGACACCCCAGGCATATGCATTGCCTTCGGAATCAACAGCCGTGAAGTAGTTTCTTCCTGCTTCTATTTCCACGATCCTGACGGAACCGCTTGCGATCGGTTCAGGGAAATCAAGCATGCCACCGATGGCATCTCCCCATCCGTGCAATCCTCCGTTTTCGTCGATCGCTAAACCAGACCTGACTGATGCAGCAATTTGTGTGATTTTCACATCACCGTTTGTCAAATACTCAGGGATGGTTGCAAGTTGAGTCCCCGGAGTACCCATGTATCCTATTGTGTTGTCATCAAGTAACAACAAGATGGAACTTGTGGATGTTGCAAAGTCGATGATGCGCCCTTGAAACTGCGGAGGAACTAGATTCAGACGGTTTGCAAGTGTTGCCCCCCAAACGTAGATGTTTCCTCTTTCTGTCAAAACAGCAGAATACAAGTCTCCACCACCAATGTTCACGATTCTTTGCAATCTGAAAACGCCTGCAAGTTCGACTGGGACTTCAGCTTGGCGATGGTTGTTGTGACCCCAAAGAATGACATCACCGGCTTCATTGAGTGCCAACATATGTCTGTCACCCGTTGCCAGCTTAACGATCCTTGAAGATGTCAGTGCACTTGGTAGCTGCTTCAGATTGCTCTGATCAACTCCCCATACGTGAACTTTCCCATTGCTATCAATGGCAGCGCTGAACGATCTTCCTGAAACGATTTGTTCCGCTCCCACTGAATCCAATTCTTTTGGGTATCTCAAATATGACATGTTAGGAGGTAGATTTCTTAGTGCATTATCACTTGAATACAAATCAAATGGTACTATCAAGGCTCCTCCAAACACGAATAAGGTTATTATAATGAATCCTGTCAATCCAACGAGTGC
>CALFEZ010000267.1 GCA_937957895.1 uncultured Erysipelotrichaceae bacterium | reverse complement strand
ATGTCGGACCTTCAATATGGCAAACAACACTGAGATCGCGATCAAGCTTTTCTCTCCCCCCGAAAAAAGACGTATGCTTTTGATCGTTTTTCCCGGTGGAAACACATCGATATCGACACCGGTGTGCAACAGATCATCGGGAGTGTCCAACACCAACTTCGCCTTACCTCCGCCAAACAAAGCGGCGAACACTTCCGGCAAAACATCGTTTATGCGCTCGATCATCATCGTGAATCGATCGACCATGATCTTATCCATGTCATGGATGATCTCCATCAACTGATCCTTTGCGTTGTTGAGTTGTTCCAACTGCTGGGTCAAAAATTCGTATCGTTGGTTGACTTCTTCAAACTCGGTCGGTGCATCCATGTTGATATTGCCCATGTTTGCGATCTCTTGACGAAGTGATGCAACTTCCCTTTGTGCTTCTTCGATCTTGTCGATCTTTTCAAGCGTTCGTGCATACTCGATCGTCATTTGATAATCAGAGTTAAGGCGTTCGATGTAATGGGCATGATTGGTTTTCATTTTGGATAGTTCCAACTCCAATGCACGCTCACGCTGAGTATGTTCGTTGTATTCCTTTCGGATTTGGTGAAGTTGTTTTTCCTTGCGTTCCAGTTCAAACATCAGTTTTACTTTTTGCTCTCGTTTGGAGTTGATCGACCCAGTGACCTCGTCTCGTTTGAAGTACACATGATTCAAGGACTTTATCAACTGTTCTTCAAAGTTACCATCTTGATCGAGTGTTTCCGGAGATAGCGATTCCAGTTCACTTTTCAATCGTTCATACTTAGATCGCTTTGCTTCTACGACTGGTTCAAGCTGAGCAAGCGATATCCGTATCTGAAGCAATTTATCGTCGGTATCGATCTTTGATTGCTTTTTCAATATAAGTGCTTCTTCTTGTTTATCCAGCTTCATCTGTATCTCTTTGATACGATCATCGATGGTTTGAAACTCTGCTTTTGCACTGATGATGGATGCGTGCTCTTTGATTTTGCCTCCACTCATCGTTCCGCCTTTATGGATGACATCTCCTTCAAGCGTTACAAATTTATACTGATGTTTTAACAAGGTTGCCAAATGATTTCCTTTTTCAAGCTCATCGACGACAATAACGCTCTGCAAAAAGGCTTTCGAAAGCGGATCATCGTCGAGTGTCTCACTTACAAACTGATCAGCAGTTCCAAGAAATCCATCGGTATTGTTGCAGATGACCATGGCTTCATGGGACACAAACCGTTCCTTCAACACGTTGAGCGGAATGAAAGTCGCTCTGCCGCTTTGGTTTTGTTTTAAAAAGGAAATGGCATGTCGTGCTGCTTTTTCATCACGACAGACGATGTGACTGTTGGCTGCTCCTAAGGCAGCATCAATCGCAAGCTCATATCCTGGCTTCACTTCAAGACAATCAACGACTGTCCCGATGACTCCCAAAAGACTCGTTTTTGCACTCAAAATCGCACTGACACCGGCTTGTGATAAAAAAGGTCGTTCCAATATATTCTGAAGCAAGTCTTTGCGATTGATCAGTTTGCGTACTTGATTGTTCAATAGATCAAACTCAGTCTGTTGTTGCAGTATGTCTTTATTGATCTCCAATAGTGTCTGGTTAAGTTCGGTAATGCTCTTTTTGAGTGACTGCTGACGATCAAGTCGATCTTCATACTCGATCTGTGCTTCCACCAATAATGAATTGAGATGTTCGCTTTTTTCCTGAGCATTTCCAACTTCGAGTGCATATTTTCTTCGTTCATCCAATTCGATCTTTCGCGTTTCCAATATCTGGATCTCAGAAACGATGTTCATCAGTTCTTCCTGAAGCGATGAAACTTCTTTATCAAGCAATGAGATTCGTTCCTTGTTTTGGATCATGCCGGTTTCATTGACATGGATCGTTGTTGCTTTGATCGAA
>CALFEZ010000266.1 GCA_937957895.1 uncultured Erysipelotrichaceae bacterium | reverse complement strand
GACACCGCCAGTGATCAAAGAGGTCAATGAGACCGGTGCCGGAGATTTCTTTGTTTCAGGATTGGTTGCCAAGATCCATGAAGGAGCCGATCTTGAAGAGATCCTGCGCTTTGGGACAGCCGTGGGAGCTTCCAAAGCGATGCAAAAGGATGTTGCCCACTTTGATTACCAACAGGCACTCTTACTGATGAGTGAGTGCAAAATAGAAAGGGTGTAATATGTTATATCAATCAGAAAGACAAGCATTATGTGATGTTGTCGCATCGATGTTCGATCGGTGGCTGACCAACGCTGCCGGAGGCAATGTCACTGTTAAGATAAACGAAGAACATTGGATCATGTCACCGACATTGATGGCTCAGGAAAAGTTTTGCAAACTCACTCCGGACAATATCCTTGTCGTAGACAAAGACATGAACATCATCGAAGGGGATGGCGGCATCACCCGTGAGACCAACATGCACATGGCGATATATGATACCGATCCTCGTGTCAGAGCGATCATCCATGCCCACCCGAAAGAACAAATGCCATTTGCGACCATGGGTATCGAGATCCCATTGATTACCGAAGCTGTCAAGAAAATGGTCAGTTTCCCATGTTTGCGTTATGCCCCTGCCACCACCGTCGAATTGGCAAACGTGGTCAAAGAACATGTCCAAGGACTTCTTGCACAAGGAAGAAGCCTTCCTTATGGAGCATCTCTGCGAGAGCATGGAGTGATCATTGCTGATACCTCATTAAAAAAATGTTATGATATGCTGGAAAGAATGGAGACCAACGCCTATACCTATGTCCAATGTAAAGTATTGGAACTGACAGGCCACACGTTTGGATCGACCGATGGTCATGATTACAACGTGGAAGAATAACATGAAAAGAAAACAAATGAAGCCCATTGAATTTTACGGATTGACGATGATCGCGGTCGGCAATCTGGTGATCGGATTTTTACAAAGCAACACCATCATGCTTGCGGTGGCATTTTTGATCGCGATCTATTTAAAACCCCATCTCAAGTTCATGCCGATCCCAAGAGCATACTTGAAACTGGCCGGGATAGAGGAAGAAAACTTGACGATCGAACAGCTTCGTGAACGAGGCAAAGAGGCAAAGAAAAAACGATGATCCGTTTGTATGTGACGCGTCATGGAAAAACGGTGATGAATCAAAACCGGCAATATCAAGGAACCAGTGATTCGCCATTGATCGAAGAAGGATTGATCGTGACTCATGAGTTGGCCAAACGATTAAAGGAGATCGAGTTTGCAGGGGCATATTGCAGTCCTACCGGAAGAACTCGTCAAACCGCAGAGATCTTGTTGGCAGACCATCCGATCGAACCGGTTATTTGCGATGATCTGATCGAACTTCACTTCGGTGAGTTTGAGGGTCAGAACATCGATGCATCCCGTCAACATCATCAAGACATCTTTGAAGTCTTTTACAAAGCACCTGAACGCTTTGAGTCAGTCAAAGGTTTGGAGTCACCCAAAGATTTTCAAAAGAAAGTAGAAGCATGTTTGTATCGAATTTTGGATCGACATGCTCATGGAAACATCCTTATCATTTGCCACGGGATCGTGGTTCGCTCCATCATCATGACGGCACTCAACCGACCATTGAAAGACTTTTGGATCGACGGGCACATCCCAGGAGCAAGTCTGACCGAGATCACCTATGATCAAGGCATCTTCGATGTCATCACGATCTCAGATACTTCTCATATGAGTTTTGTGCCAACTGACTAACCGAGGTGATCGTATGACCCAACATTTCCCGCTGGACTCAAGAAGCCAATCGATCTTGAACGCATTGTTAAACTCCCATGACTACATTACCGTCAATCAACTGTCACGGTTATTGAATGTGTCAAGAAGAAGCATTTACTATGATTTATGCAAGATCAATGATTGGTTGATCACGGTCAACATCAATGAGATCCAGATCGAACGAAGCAAGGGACTGTATCTGACAGAAGAACAAAAAGACATCATCCATGGTTTATCGACTGAAAATATCCCAAAGCCTTATTTTCAGTTTTTGCCATTGGAGCGCATCAGCATCATCATCTGCAAACTGCTCTCATCCAAAGATGCAATCAACGTGGATGAACTGATGGGGATTTGTCTTGTCAGCAGAAACACCATCATTGCCGATATGAATGTCGTCAAGACCGAAATGAACAACTTCGATTTGAAACTGGTTGCTGAAAAACGCAATGGATATCGCGTGCGTGGAAACACGATCAAAAAGCGTGCTGTCTTTTTGTTTCACTTCAACAAAATCATTTCTTTGTACCAGCGTCAAGTCCTCAACTTCATTGATAGAAATGTGGTAGCGGATTATCATCAGCGACTCCAACGGATCGAGACTCGATTGGAGACCCGATATGTCGATGGGACATTGACTTCATTGGCAGTGTTGCTTTCCTTGACCGATGATAAGTTGTCGGACGCTTCTTTCAAAGACATCGAAGTGCAGAGTGTCATTGATACCAGAGAGTATTTCTTTGCCAGGATGGAATTTGATCATTTTGACCTTAATGAGATCATCTATATCGCGATCCACTTGTTGGGCAGTCGGATCCAAGTGACTCCAAACTTGAAGATCTCCTCCAAAATGGATCAGGAACTGTTTGAGTTGACTCGAAATCTGATCACGGAGTTTGAACGCATTGCCTGCATCGAGTTTAGTGAACGGCAAGAGATCGAACGAGCCATTTTCGTGCACTTGAAAATGTCGATCTATCGCTATCGTTATGGAGTCCAAATCGGCAATCCACTTGTCAATCAGATCAAAGCCAACTACCCGGAACTTTTTGAGATCACCAAAGATGTCATGCAATATGTTTCCAAAAGCATCGGGGTCCCGATCTCAGACAATGAAGCAGCCTATCTTACCCTTCATTTTGGGGGACACATGAAAGCCGGCAAACACCACAAAGTCAAGATCAATGTGGCATTATACTGTCCTGATAGCCAAGCGACTCTCAAGATGCTTCAAAAGGAAGTGGAATCTCTTTCGAATGATTTGGTGTTTTTCCCGGTGTCCTCTCCGGAAGATCTTGCTTCGATCGAGAACAACGTTGATTTGGTGATCACCACGGTCGATGTCAGAGTCAAATCGCCTTTTATCAAAGTTAATCCGATCTTAAGTGAAGAAGACAAAGCCAACTTGCTGGTTACACTTTCCAAACACGTCAACATCGGTTTCAATCAGGATTTCATCGAAGGGGTCATCGCCCTGATCTCCAAATATGTCGCACCATCCAATTACAAACAACTTCGCAACGAACTGGCAACATTCTTCAAGTCCCAGCTCAAGCGATCTGATTTTATCCCTTTGCATAAAAACCCATCGATCATCGATGTGTGTGGGATCCAGGACATCCAGGTTTTCAAAGACGATGTCGATTGGCGTCAATCGATCCGTCTGAGTGCCATGCCACTATTGGAAACCAACAAAATCACCGAAGGATACATCGAACAGATGCTCAACAACATTATCAAAAATGGTCCTTATATTTATTTGGAACCGGGACTGGCCATTGCCCACTCGCGTCCGGAAGATGGTGTCAGTGGATTGGGATTATCCATGGGAATCTTCTCCAAAGGAGTAGCATTTTCAGAAGATCTCATTGCCAATGTCATCCTGGTGCTGGCGCCGATCGATCATGAGACCCACTTGCGCATCTTGCGTGAGATCATGGCATTTTTCAATGTCCAGACCAATTATGAGCGATTCATCCATGCCAAAAAGCCGGAACAGGCTTATCAGATCTTGGAGTCCTACATCAACGAAGAATTCGAAACCTCAGGATTTTAGCCACTTTGGTGGCTTTTTTTGTCTTGGGCTTGACGGTGACGTTTAAGTAAGGTTGTAGTATGATGAAGATGGAAATAGCCATCATAAGAGATGGCATGTCAAGGAGGTCGATCATGGAAAATCAAAAGGACGTGATCAGTGCTTCAAAGATGAAAGAGTTGGATCGTCTGACGATCAGTCAGCTTATGATCACCAGCTACGAGTTGATGCGGATCGCCGGGCAACGGTTGTTTGAAACGATCATGGAACAACGATTGGTGGATATCTCTGATACGATCGTGATCGTATGTGGCTGTGGCAACAATGGTGGGGATGGTCTGGTCGTGATGGAACACTTGCATCAGCATGGCTATCATGTGAAGGCTTTTTTGATCGATGATCCCGAAACCATGACATCGGAATCATCCATGCAACTTCAACGACTCAAAGAGACATCCATTTCGGTCCAACCGATCAATCAAAACAAATGGGATGAGTTTATCAACGCCATCGATCAGGCGGATGTGATCATCGATGCCATTTTTGGCCTCGGTCTAAGCCGGGATGTCCAACATCTGCCAAAGGCGATCATCCAAACGATCAACGACGCTCATAAAAAAGTCATCAGCATCGATATCCCCAGTGGACTGCACGCAGATACCGGCATGATCATGGGAGTTAGCATCTTGGCAACTCATACGTTGATCATTGGAAAAATCAAGTATGGCAATGTGCTTTTCGATGCGATGGATGTATCGGGAACATGCCATGTTGTCGATATCGGGATCGTGGATGAACCAACAGAAAGAAAGCGTATGTTGTTGTTTCAACATGACCTGTTGGATAGCTATCCCACTCGCAAACACAACACCCACAAGTATCATTACGGGCATGTGTTGATCATTGGTGGTTCTGTGTCGATGATGGGATCGATCGGATTGAGTGCTCATGCCAGTTTGCGTTGTGGAGTGGGTCTTGTAAGTGTTGCCACGACAGTATCCGATCATGCACATTTGCGCCATATTCCCCTGGAAATCATGACCCCCACATATCATGATGCAGACAGTCTGCGATCGATCATTGAAAAGAAATCAGCCATAGCCTATGGCATGGGAGTATCCAAAGCAACACAACCAGATTATGTGTTGCCGATGCTGCTGAGCTGTAAGGTGCCTTTGGTGATCGATGCCGATGGATTGTATCATCTTTCCTTTATGATCGATACCATCAAAGCAAACAAACCGATCGTTTTGACCCCTCACATGAAAGAACTGAGTGATCTGCTTTCGATTTCCATGGAGGAGTTGATAAAAGACCCAGTCAGACACATAGAGAAACTTGCTGAAAAAACCAACTCGATCGTTGTCTTAAAAGGACCGTGCACGATCATAGCCGATCATCAGCAGACTGTGATGATCCAATCAGGGAATCCTGGTTTGGCTACCGCGGGAACCGGAGATGTGCTTTCCGGCATCATCGCTGCCATGCTCACAAAGCATTCCGATGCCACTTTGGCAACGATCTCGGCTATCATGCTGTTTGGAGCTGCGGGAGATCGAGCGAAAAACAAATACGGTGAACATTCAATGATCGCTTCCGATGTGATCGAACAATTAAGTGAGATAATAAAAAAGACATCATCATGATGTCTTTTAAAATCCTCTGGTTTGACCTTTGAAGGGTGGTTGAGCATGATTGCGATACTCATCCACTCCCGGACCTTTCAATGTTTTCAAACGCCAGATCCCATACACATAACTGATGATCAGGATGATGATCGTCACCGGCATCCCCAGTAATGTGTTGATCCAGGCAAAGCGAGTGACATCACTTTGATAAAACAGTTGGATCTGCAACAATGTTCGTGCCAAAAAGAAGAAAAACCACATCCATGTCACTTCATAATAGGCAGGTTTGACATCACGACGAAAAAACCAATCCAATGGCCATCCTCGTGTCAAATGACTGGCATAGATCGCCAATGGTCGTCCGATGATCAGTGTCAACAGCGTTCCGATGGTTAACCCTACGCTGCCGATGATCCCCGGCAGAAAATAGTTGGTGGCATTGTCTGCATACAGGGCGAATCCGGATGCGATCAACACACCCAATAGCCCACCCAGTGCGTAGTACCACACTTGTTTTTTGATGATCCGAAAGATCCCAAACACCAGAGCAACCATGATGGCTAGCACACTTGAGGCGGTCAGATCAAGATATGTGTTGGTAATGGCAAACACGATCGGTGGCAACAAGGCATCCAAGCCTTTGCCTTTAAAGACAGAACGTAGTTCCTCAAGAAGTTCTTTGGTTTTTGTCATGATGTCCTCCTTTTGTTTTTCAATGTAGGGGATTTGTTTCGTCGTGTCAACAGAGGTGCTTGAAGCAACGGAAGTTGATGACAAACGGTGTTTGATTTGATACTCTTAAATAGGAAAGATGGTCGATGACCATCCATATCGAAAGCAGGTATCATGGCAGAGAAACAGTATTCGATCGTGTTGGTCGATGATGAAGAAGAAGTAAAAAAGCGCATCATATCCAAGATACCCAAAGATCACGGATTTATCGTCGTTGGCGATGCTGCCAATGGCTATGATGCCATCGATTTGATCGAGCGTCTTAAACCGGATGTAGTGATCACTGACATTCGAATGCCGTTTATCGATGGCATCGAGCTATCTAGGATCATACGCAAGAACTACCCTAAAACCAAGATTGCCTTCATTTCCGGATACGATGAGTTTTCTTATGCAAAAGAAGCCATCGATCTGGATGTGATCAGTTATCTTTCCAAACCGGTGACCGAAAAAGAGGTCATCCAGTTTTTGGATAAACTCAGAGCACGTTTGGATGAGGAAAGATTGACCTTGTTCAATCAAGATCGTCTGGATCGCCTGTATAAAGAAAACATGCCGGCACTGATCGAAAACCAGTTCAACTCGTTGTTGCATTTGTCGTCGATCACTCGCTATGATCTCAATCGCTTCATGATTTTCAACATCGATCTATTGCATGGAAAGTTCACGGTCGGCATGATAGAGATCGATGACAAAGCAGACTTTCTGGCAATCGAGCAGTTACGAATCTTTCTGATCAACATCCTTCGAAAAAAGTTCACTGATCCACATAAGGTATATCCCATCAACAGCGGACATGGTTTGATTTTCATCATCCATCAGCAACATGACATACCATTTGATTTAGAGACGATCCTATATGATGTGGTTCTCAATAAAAAAGAGTTTTCTTCCATCAAGATCAGAATCGGAGTGTCAGACACTTTTGATGATTTCAGGATGTTTGCTCAATATGTATCTCAGGCAAAAAAGGCATTGGCATACAGCAGCTATCTCAATATTGGAACGGTGATCTACTTTCGGGATGTTTCAAACAAAAAAAGGATCGATTTTCAACTTACAAAACACGAAATCGATGAAATCAGTTATACGATCAAGTTTGGAACGGATCAGGAAGTGGATCTACTTTTTGATGAACATGAGCAGTTTACGATCACCAACAAAGATCATTTACTCAACAAGCAATACTATGTGGTCAACATCGCACATGTTTTGATCGAGTTTTCCAACAGCATCCATGTCGATCTTCATGAGGTGTTTGAGTTTGATTTGCTTGAGAAACTCATAAGTTTTCAGAGCACACAGGAGATGTTCGTATTTTTAAAAGATGTGGTGTATAGATTGCGATCGATGGCTCATAGTTTTACCTACTCGCGAGCCAATGAAGTGTTGGATGAGGCGATCGCCTTTTTGAAGGCAAACTATTTTGATCCCACGATCAACATGGACATGGTGTGTGATAAGTTGGGTGTCAGTGTTTCTTATGTGAGCACTTTATTCAAGAAGCTGCAGAATACTACTTTCAATCGCTATCTAGTGAAAGTTAGGATGGATAAAGCAAAAGAGTTGCTTCGATACAGCAATCTCAAAGTATACGAGATCGCCAATCAAGTCGGATACAATGATGTCTATTACTTCAGTTACAGTTTTAAACGAACCACCGGGATGACTCCCAAGGATTATCGCAATGAGCAAAAGACTGAATGATCTGACCATTGGACAAACCATCTTCGTATTGACGACAGTAGTAGTTGGAGTGATCTTGCTGTTGTCGAGTTTTTTGACGTATCGTTTGATCTTTATTCGAACAGACACATTGATCGAGACTACATCCAAAGAAATCAACAAACAAGTCATTCTGAACTATGAAAACTATCTCAGCAATGTGATCGATCTCTCTAACTCACTTCAAAAGTATATCATCGATCAAACAAAGACCGATGATCTGGATACATTGCAGGAGCTGTTTGAAACCACCACCGCGATCCAACGAAACATTGTCAATATTGCTTTGTTCACTCATCTGGGTCAACCCATCATCAGTAGCCAGCAGGACATGCTTAAAACCGACTATTCCTCGTATGATTGGTTCAAACAAGCCAATACCTTCAAGGACATCCATCATTTCAGCAAACCTCACACGGAAGATCTCATCATCGGTGGTGTTAAAGATGTATTTACGATCTCAAAAAGCGTGGAGTACATCGACAAAGGTCAGAATGCTTCAGGCGTACTGATGATCGATATCGATACAAGTGAGTTTCGCTCTTTGGCAACCAAGACCAATCTGGGAGAAAACGGTCATATCATCATCATGGATCCTGCTAGTGACATCGTTTATTCCTCGCTGCCAGCTTGCTTCAGTGAATCCTGCATCAGTGCTCAGATCGCAAAATCCATCATCCTTGGTGGAGATCTGCAAAAAATCGATGGTCAAAGCATGTATGTCAATGTCAATACGATCAAAGACACACGATGGAAGATCGCCACCTTCATCAATGTCAATGACATCGCACAAGCCAAGTCACAAACCTTCATTCGCATGAGCATGATATTCTTTGGAACTCTCATCGTATTGGCTATTGCCTCAGCCATCATCTCGCGACGCATCAACGATCCCATGAACAAACTAAAAAAATACATTCAAAAGATCGAAAGCGGTGATTTTGACAGTCATGTCCATGTAGAAGGTCAAAAGGAAGTGGTGGTATTGTCGGAGGCATTCAACAACATGAGTGATCGTATCAAAGAACTGATGCAAAAAGTATTGAATGAACAAAACGAAAAACGCAAAACCCACTTCAAAGCACTGCAAAACCAGATCAATCCTCATTTTTTATATAACACACTTGATTCGATCGTCTGGTTAAGTGAAAACAATCGAAATGCCGATGTTGAAAAAGCGTTCATCGCTTTATCGAAGTTCTTTAGAATGAGCATTTCAAGCGAATCCAATATCGTTGCCTTAAAAGATGAGATCGAACATGTCTCCAATTATC
>CALFEZ010000265.1 GCA_937957895.1 uncultured Erysipelotrichaceae bacterium | reverse complement strand
CGATTTCTGCGGATCGGATTCATGCGTGATATCCTGATCGAAGTACGCACATTGGCTTATCAAAAAACGATGAGCCACAATTACGAAAGTTTTCGAAAAAATCCCAAAGAACACTACATGTCCATGCTGGTATCGGATATCAATCTGTTTGAGAAGGATTTCTTTTTGTCTTTGCTCAACATCATCTATTGCTATGGAACATTCATCCTGGGTACCGGCTTGTTGTTTTTCATCTCACCGACTGTGGCCATCACCACGGTGATCGTGACTACCTTGCTGTATTTGATCACCAAGTTTTTTGAACCGGTCGCCCGTAAGACCAAACAAGAGACCCAACAGGCCAATGCCGATTACAATGTCCAGCTGACCAATATCCTCAACGGGTTGGAGGTCATCAAGCTGTATCAAGTCGAAGAAAACTTCAAACGACCATTTGAGTCGATCGTCAAAGTGCTCGAACAAATCAAAAAACGCGCTTTCCGTATCGATGAGTTTCAATCCAACCTCAATCACTGGATCGCCGGGACCTATCAAATGATGATCTATGTGTTTGCCACATATTTGTATATCCAGGAAAGCATCACACTTACCTCTTTGATCTTGGTCTTTAATCTGATCGGTCAGTTGGTATGGAGCATGATCAGCGGATTCAACTTCATCAATCGCTATCGCACCTCAGTCGATATCTTCAACCGGATCACTGCCTATCAAAGCGATCCCAAGTCGACACAGAAGATGACATTCAAAAAGGGATATCTCACCCAACAGCTTTCTTTCTCCTATGATATCCAAAAGATCCTGGATGATCTTAACATCACCGTCAAACCAAAAGAGAAAGTTCTGATCGTGGGACCCTCGGGAGCCGGTAAGACCACCCTGGTCAACTGTCTTGCTCAAAACCTTTCGACCTATCAAGGAGAAATCAACGTCGATCAGCATGAACTCAAAACGATCCAGTATGAAAGCTTTTTGGAACACTGCGGATATATCCGCCAACAGCATTTCCTTTTCAATGACACCATCAAAAACAACATCGTGCTCGATGCTCCGTATGATCCTTTCAAACTGGCAAAAGTACTTAAAGATGTTGATCTGCATGATTGGATCGAAACATTGGAAGACAAGGAAGATCACATCCTGCTGCAAGATGGCGCCAACGTTTCCGGCGGACAGCGACAACGCATCAGCATTGCCCGTGAGCTTTATCATGATCGGGATGTGCTGTTTGTTGATGAACCTTCCGCAAGTCTCGATGATCAGACTTCACAGTACATCTATGATACCTTGCTCAATCTTGACAAGACTTTGATCTGTGTCACCCATCGTCATGTCGATTATCTGCAACAGCATTTTGATACGACTATCATTTTGGAACCACTGGGGGCAGCAACATGAAAAACGTAAAGTACGGACACAAAGGGTGGCTGATCCTGGTCACCATCAGCATGGTCTTTACGACCACACTATCTGGCATCACCATATATTTGTTGCGGTTTATCACCGACTTTGGTCTTGCCCGCGAACTTGATCGCATGATCCAGGTTGCTCAGTGGATGGTCGTGATCTTTATCGTGGAACTGATCATCGATGGCATCGGCACCTTGATCAAGTCGGCTTATATCGAAAAGAGTCTGCTGTTGATGAAGAAAAAGTACATCCATCAACTGCTCAAACAAGATATCACCCAACTTCAAAAAGAAAAGGTCAACACATACCGCTCCAACCTGACCAATGATTTCGATCGTTATCAGGACAAGTTTTTAAACAACATGCTCAACATGATCCACATGACACTGCGCTTTATGATGGCCCTCATCTTGGTAGCGACCGTCAATGTGTATCTGGTCATCGTGGCCCTTATCTTGTTGGTGGTGTTTTTGTATATCACCAGCCACACCAGCAAACCGGTCCAAAAAACCGAAGCCAAAAAATCCGCCTCCTTGCAGGAGTATACCGATTATGTACAGGAAACCCTCAATGGCTTTGAGATCATCAAACAACATCAACTTGAACCCAAACGACTCAACACATTCATTGAAAAAGCCAAAAAAGTCCAAAAAGACAACTATGCCGTGGATGTCAAAGAAACTCAAGTCCATGCTCTTAATAACTTCATCCAGACATTCATCATCTTTTCATTGATCGTTTCCGGGATCGTGGTAGCCAAAAATGCCGATGTCGGTCTGGGCAGCATCATCGTGGTCGCATCCAGTTTCGGTAACGTCATCTGGCCATTGCAACAATTCTCCCCGGTATTGACACAGATGAAAGGGATCTTGAAGGTGTTGGAGGAGTTTGACGTCAATCTCAAACGTCCCATCATCGATCGTCATACCAACATCAGCACGTTCGATGATCTGGTATTTGATAACTGTGATCTGGGGTATGAAGACGAAGACAAAGCGATCTTAAATGGTGTCTCTCTTAGCGTACACAAAGGGCAGAAAGTTTTGATCGTCGGACGATCGGGAGCCGGCAAGTCTACCGTGCTTAAAACCATCCGTCAGTCGATCAGACCCAAAAGCGGCATGGTCACCCTTGATGGTCATGATATCTATGACATCGTACCGATCGATTACTATTCGCTCTTTACGACCGTCGATCAGATCGGATTTATCTTCAATGGCACTGTCAAAGACAATGTCACGCTGTATCAACCGATCGATGACATCAAAATCAAAACCTCACTGCAGCGAGTGGGTCTGTCTTCCTTTGATCTGGACATGAAACTCTACAACAACGGTTCCAACATCTCCGGAGGACAACGGGCCCGCATGATGCTTGCACGAGCCTTGGCTTTGGATGCCGAAGTCATCTTGTGTGATGAAATCTTTGCCAATTTGGAACTTTCGATCGCCAGAAGCATCGAAAAGGATATCCTGGATCTGGATCAAACCATCATCAATGTCAGCCATATCATCTTTAAAGAACACCTGGCATACTATGACACGATCTACATCGTAGAAAACGACACGGTAAGAGAAGCCATCGATCATGACGATGTATGGTCACGCATGACTTTGACCGATCTGCCCACAGTAGCCATCGATCCAATCACGACCTGACAATAAAGCCCATCAATGATGGGCTCTTTTTTATTTGGTATTATCAGCTTTCTTAAGAAGAAATTCAATGACACTGCGATCGACGATGTCATCCGGATTGATCCGCTCTTCGAAGTTTTCCCACCCACAGAAGTTCTCATAAGCGATCTTGGTTTCTCCTTTGAAGATGCCATCCAGCGGTCCTTGATAATACCCCAAGGTAGTCAGTGCCTTTTGGATGGTGATCCCCAGTTTCTCATCCACGATCAGTTTGTCTGCTTCCGGTGTCTTTTGAAAGTACATGTCATGCAAATCAAGCAGTTCCATCAGTTTAAGGATCGGCTCAGGATCATCGTCCACTCTCAGATCGATATACCGGTCATTGTATCCGCCATAACTGCCATTGGCTTTAACCACCAGCAACGATGCTGACTGGCGGCCTCGACGATCTCCTCCTGCCTGCTGGCCGGCATCCAGTGCCTTGACCAACCTTCTTGCCAAAGGTCCTTGAGTTGTTTTAAAGGTTTCCACCATCGCATCGATGGTTTCTTTGCCTACCAGGATATTGCCTTGACAAGCAAGATCCTGCTCAGCATGACCTCCGGCATACTCAAAACACTTCGATCCGGTAAAACTGATCGCATTGCCCATTTTATCCACGATCCCAAACTGACGATGCTCGATATCAGGATCCAGTGCGATCATCGTTTGTTTTACCTGCTCGGCAGTATAGCCTTTTTCAAGCAGTTTCAAACCGACTTCTCCGATATCCAGATTGGCCATGGCCTGAGTGGCAATGGCTCCCACATCGGCTTTGGCCCAACTGACGGCACTGCCGACCGCCAGAAACTTGGACTGGACAGCGATGCCCCATTCATTGGTTTTTGCATCTTTTCCAACGATCGAAAATGTAGCGATGTTCTTCATGGTCGTACTCCTTTGCCTTATCATATCTTTAGATATGTGGGTATGTCTATGATGCCGTTGCTTCTAAGATCTCTTTGATCTGATTGACGTCTTTGTCTCCTCTTCCTGAGAGGTTGATGATGATGATCTGGTCTTTGTCCATGTCTTTGGCGATCTTGACGGCATGAGCGATCGCATGCGAGCTTTCGATCGCCGGAATGATGCCTTCGCTTTTGGATAACAAGAAGAAAGCATCGATCGCTTCCTGATCGGTAACGCTGACATACTCGGCACGCTTGATGTCATGATAGTAGCTATGCTCCGGTCCCACCCCGGGATAATCCAGTCCGGCAGCGATCGAATGCACCGGCATGATCTCGCCGTTTTCATCCGATAGCATGTAACATTTGAACCCATGGATCACCCCGACATCGCCTTTGCTGATGGAAGCGGCATGTTCGTTTGTGTCCAGTCCTTTTCCGGCTGGTTCGACTCCGATGATCCTGACGTCTTTATCGTCAAAAAACGGATGGAACAATCCGATGGCATTGCTGCCGCCGCCCACACAAGCCATGACCACATCCGGAAGTCTGCCTTCGGCTTCTATGATCTGTGCTCTGGCTTCTTTGCCGATGATACTTTGAAACTCACGAACCATCGTCGGAAATGGATGAGGTCCTACGGCTGATCCGAGCAAATAGAATGTTGAATCGGCATTGACCACATAATCCTGCAGTGCCGCATCCACGGCATCTTTGAGGGTCTTGGTACCGGTCGTGACCGGGACTACTTTGGTCCCGAGCATTTCCATGCGAAACACATTGAGAGCCTGTCGTTTGGTGTCGATCTCACCCATGTATACGATGCATTCCATGCCAAAAAGGGCTGCTACGGTTGCCGTAGCCACTCCGTGTTGTCCGGCACCGGTCTCGGCAATGATCCGCTTTTTGCCCATCTTTTTGGCAAGCAGTGCCTGACCGATGGCATTGTTGATCTTGTGGGCACCGGTGTGATTGAGATCTTCCCGCTTGAGATAGATCTTGGCTCCTCCTACTTTGTCTGTCAGTCTTTCTGCAAAGTAAAGCGGATTGGCTCTGCCGATGTATTGCTTGTAGTAGTAGTTTAGTTCTTCTAAAAATGCCGGATCATTGATGTTTTCATAAAAACTGTCTTCTAATTCCTTTAGTACTTCCTTTAAAGCATCCGGTACAAACGCACCGCCAAACTGACCGAAATATCCATTGCTTCTTTCCATGTTTTCCTCCTATAGTGTCTGAAGCCTTAAAACAAAAAAGCCCCCATGCCTTTGCATAGAGGACGATTGACCGCGGTGCCACCTCAATTGGTTGTTAAACCCACTTTGTTCGGATACGGGCAAAAAGCCGATATCGTATCTCTGTAACGGGAGATCCCGGGTTGCATACTCCACTTTTCAGCGCCCACTCGTAAGTCCATTCAACATGCCCATCGATATCGGACTCTCACCAATCCCGACTCTCTGAGATCGTAAGACATGCCTACTCTTCTTACTCATCGTTTTGTTCTTAAAGAGATTGTATATAAAAAACACGATCGCTGTCAAGGTCGATCGTGTTATTGTTTCATTTAATCCGAAGATCCGCTCAATGCATCTTCGATCGCCAGTAAAATCACCTTAGAGCTGTAGGTCGCACCACTGATCACATCGACATCCAGGGATTGTTGCTCTACGACGGTATCGATGATCGCTTCACCATCGTATCCGCGACCATGATTGTGTTCGACCAGGACGATCTCAGTGATCTGATGATCACGTACCTTCACCACAACTTCTGCCATGACCGGAAACACACGATATCGACCCGTATACTCCCCATCTTCGATATTCATCAGATCTGGCATGTTGATAGGGGTATCATTGAGTTTTTCGAGCGATCGTTGAGTCATGTTGACAAAGACGACCGCAAACACGATCAACACAACAAACAACCCAAGAAAGAATATCAACAGTTTTCGTCTGGTACTCATAGGATCACCTTCAAATGTCTGATAGCCAAAGTAAAACGCTCGATCAGGGCATCGATCTGCTGAGAACGTTTTTTGTTGGACCAATCGATGATGTCTGCTTCGAGTACTTTTCCTTCTTTGGCCTGAATCAGTTTCAATTTACCTTTAAGAGCCGTATTGCCTCCCATCCAGTGAAATGGGAAATGATGGGTCAAAAAGACCAGGATGGGTTTGTCTTTAAGTGAAGGACATTGTTCCAAATACCGTTTCATGATCGGAGCAACCTGAAAAGCGCGTACCGGGGATGCCAACACCACGACGTCATGTTGCAGTGGATCGGGGATGTTGGTCAGTTCAAATGACTTGGCTTCCGGTGTTTCGTCTGATGCTTTGATCGCTTCGATCGCACAGACATGTCCTTCTGTCTGAAGCTTCTCACAAAGCGTTTTGGCAATGCTCAATGTGTTGTTGGTGTAGGAATACACGATGATGCCGATATCCATGATGATCTCCTTTGTTATACGTTCATATCAATACAAGCGTATCATATAATCATAAAAAAACAATGTGGAATTTCACACTGTTTTATCGATATTTCATGCTTTTTAAGGGGTCAAAAACATCCGATGGTACGTCACTGACAAAAACGGGATAAAACCACAGGACAGATAGAGTTTTCCGGCTCGTTCATTCCATTTGACATATCCGATGTAGGGATCAAATCCCCGCTTTTTGGCTTCATGGATCAAATCATGGGTGATCATCCTGCCATAACCTTTTCCCTGTACATTTGGGGGAATGAACACATCATCGATGTCCTGGTTATAAAACAACCCGGCACCTACCCACTCATCCTGATCAAAGTACATCCAGCTGCTGTGGGCATTTTCAAGCCACTCGTCGTATGTCTTTTGAAACTTCTCCGAGTCTGATAAGATCTGATCGATGACATCGTAAGGACGGATGTCCATAGCCTGTCGCATGGGAACGAAACACTCTCCCATGACACGATGATAGCGCATGAAATCCTCCGGCTGGATCGGACGTTTGGTAAGTGGACTTACTGGAACATCCCGACCATCATGTTTCATAAACACATAGCCATACCATGGCTTCATGCCATGTCTTGTCAACATGGCTTCCAATAAGGGAAAGGAGTCGTTGCTGACGCTAACGACCATGTTGACACCTTCATTACGCAATGTCTGCAGCATCGCTATCAGCATCACCTCTGCTTTTGCGATGATCTTTTCATTTTGTTCACAGCCGATCGTGATCGATGCACTGGGTCCATGAATGAAGTTGTTGCTGCGTCTGGTTTGCATCACTCCTTGTATCTGGCCATGATCATCGTAGATCTCCTGGACATTGGGATCTTCTTTCAGTGTTTCGATACGTTCTTTCGCTTCGTTTTCATCATACGATTGGTGCTGTTTCAGAAATTCAAACAATACTGCTGCCTGTGCGTGGGTTCTCATGGAGGTCTCCTTTATGTCATGATATCTTGATATGATTGTTTTGGTGTTAGTAATTTGGTCTACTCATCACTCTTATCAAACAAAAACCACCAATCAACAACATATTCTTTGTTGCGACGCAAGTTCAAACGATGCATGGCTTCATTCAGTTCATCGTTCCATTGAGTTTGAGTCAGATCATGATGCCAGGGGTGCTTGTTGAACCACTCTTTTATTGTCTGTTGTTTGTAAGAGGTCATGATGGGATCATAAAAAAGTATGTAACACATGATATCTGCCATGTCTTTGATGGGGTTTTGGATCACGGACT
>CALFEZ010000264.1 GCA_937957895.1 uncultured Erysipelotrichaceae bacterium | reverse complement strand
GATTCAGGAACACCTCTATACAAACATCATCGATCCAACATACTATACCGTCGTCAGAGGAGATACGATGTGGCAAATCGCCATCGATCACGGATTGAGCATCAATCGATTGGTCATGTACAATCCTGAGATCGACCCTGATCGAATTTGGCCCGGAAACAAAATCCTGGTCGATCCTCCGACACCTCGTCTTAGTGTGATCGTCAGCATGGAAAACACATTGGTCGAATCGATACCTTACTTCAACGAATACATTCGTGATAACACATTGCTGAGTACACAGAAAGTTGTCGTAAAGCAAGGCATCGATGGAAAAAAAGCAGTCACTTATGATTTGAAAACACTCAACGGGTTTCCACATCAAACCAACATCATCGAAGAAGAAGAACTGGCAGAAGCAGTACCAGGTGTGATCCGGGTCGGCACCCAAACAACCCTACGACGCACAAGCAACACCAACTTTGGTGTTGTAAGCGGAAGATTTACCAGTGGGTTTGGATATCGTGCTGATCCCATCTCCGGAAGACGCACCTTCCATAACGGCATCGATATCGCTGCTCCTGCAGGAACACCGGTTTATGCATATGCCAACGGCAGGGTTGTCACAGCCGGATGGGTCGGTATGGGTGGTAATGGTGTCGTGATCGATCATGGAAATGGACTACGAACGGTGTACTATCATTTGTCGAGAATCGATGTATCTGTCGGTCAGTCCGTCAGAGTCGGTCAGCGGATCGGTGGAGTAGGAACTACCGGATATAGCACCGGTAATCATCTTCATTTTGGAGTCATACTCCATGGCAAACCTGTCAATCCACTCAACTACATTTAAAGAAAGCGTGGTCTTCGGATCATGCTTTTTGTATCCTGTTTCTTCATCCTCACAACCTCTAAAGTGATATAATGATTGTAGATAAAGATAAAGGGAGGCATATCATGAAAACAATACGTTTTGGCATCATGGGTCCCGGTTACATCGCTCCACGGTTTGTCGAATCTGTCAATCTTAGCCATCACGGGCAAGTGATAGCAGTTGCTTCCAAAACTCCCGGCAAAGCTGAGAAGTTTGCTCAAACACATGAAATAGCACTTTCTTTTGATAACTATTTTGATATTGTGCGCCATCCCGATGTGGATGTGATTTACATCAGTACACGTCATGATGATCACTATGAACATATCATGTTGGCATTGCAGCACAAAAAACACGTGCTTGTCGAAAAACCGATGGTACTTACCAAAGCTCAGGCGGAAGCATGTTTTAAGTTTGCATCTGTCAACAAGGTTTTTTTGATGGAAGCACAAAAAATGTTGTTCTTGCCATTGATCAAAAAAGTCCAGAAGATGGTTGATCAGGGTGTCATAGGCGAACTGCGCCTGATCGAAACATCCTTTTCTTATGCAGATCGTTTTGATTTTGGACATTGGATGTTATCATTTGAACATGGTGGCGGGTTGTATGCAACGGCATCCTATGGACTTCAGTTTTCAAGTGTTTTTGCCAAATCACCGATAGCAAACATCACTGCACTTGCTTCTTTATACCCTAACAACGCGGATCGCTATGGCATCGCCACGATCCTATACGAAAATGGCATCCTGGCACACACGCGATTTGGAACGGACGTCGAAACCAGAAATCGTGCTTACCTATACGGTTCTAAGGGTTACATCCAAATCGATCTTTTTTGGAAGAACGATTTTGCCAAGCTATACCTTCGAAATGAATCACCACAGGACATCCATGCCGATACGATCAATGACATGGTATATGAAGTGCAGCATGTGATCGATCGCATTCAAGACCTTGCGTTGGTGTCGGATATCGTCACTCCCGAGCTATCGATCGAAACCGCAGACATGATCGAAACCATAAAAAAGCAAATCACCCCAAAAGGATCCAGTAAGCATGTTTGAACTTGCAGTAAAAAAAGTCGATATCACTCCCCCTTCGCCACTTACTCTTGGTGGTTACATGGATCGCACGGCTTTAAGCAGTGGAGTACTGCATCCGCTTTATGCCACAGTTTTTGTAATGTCTGACACAAAACAAAAAACAGTCATCATCACCCTGGACGTGTTGGGAGTAGACCGTTCGATGTGCAAATCAATAAGAGACATGGTGTCGATACACTCTGACATACCTGCTCATCACATTATGATCAATGCTTCTCATACCCATGCAGGACCTGAAGCTGCGAGGTTTGGAGATATGGGAAGCTTCTTTATCAAAGCACAGCCAACCAAAGAAGATCTCGCATATTACCACAATTTATCAAATACCATCGCCAGTACGATCCTTGAGATCGAATCCTCTTTACAGCAAGTTAAGATCTATGTTTCACAGACCGCTATCGAAGGTGTTGCCAGCAATCGCATAGATCCGATGCGACCTGTGGATAATAAGGCCACCATTTTGACTTTTTATGATGTTCAAGACCGCTGCATCGCGATGCTGACCCACTATGCTTGCCATCCTACTGTGATCGATGCTGCAAATACGTTGTTTTCCAATGACTTTATTTCTTACTTTAATCAAAGTGTTGAACAGAGCATCCAAGGATGTATTTCTGCTTATATGCAAGGATGTGCCGGAGAGATCAGCACCCGTTATACCCGCAAAGGCTCAGGAGCTACTGAAGCAGCTCGGATCGGACAACTGCTGGCAAAACAAGTATTGACAGCCATCACTGCATCAAAAACAAAACTGACACCTGATATAATCATCAATGAAACTGATTTGGTATTGGATATACGATCATTTGAACCCGAAAAAGAATATGCCGAAAAAATCAAACAAGCCAATAAGCACGTTGAAGATGTAAGAAACATCTTTGATGATCCTGCACGGGTTCGATCGGCATATGTTCAGTATCAAGGTGCGCTGATGATCGACCTGATCAGAAAGACCATCGATGTCGATCATATCGATGCGACCATGCAAATGATCCAGCTTGGTGAGGTCACACTGATCAGTACCCCTGGGGAGACATTCACAAAGATCCAAAAAGACATTCAGGCACTCGATTTAGATCGCACCATCATTGTCAGTGGTTACACCAATGGATATGTGGGATACATCCCCGATGAGGATACTTACGATGATCCCAATGTCTATGAAAACAACATGACCGTTATTGCGAAAAATTCACATCAGAAGATCGTGGATGCTGCTTCGATGCTATTGAGTAAAAAATAAAAAGGGTGTTGCCAAGACACCCTTTTTTTGTGCACCAATTGTTTGTTGATTTAGAAGAATCCGACAAGTGCTCCAACCAGTCCTAATACAAGAACGAGAATGATACCCTTGACTGGAGACCAACCTTTGTTTTTGATCAAGTAGAACAACAACAAGGTCAATCCAAGTGGGATCAGTTTTGGCATGATGCCATCCAGTACTTCTTGGATGATGATTGGTTCTTCAGCTTCTGGATTCAACACCAAAGCTGTGGTGGTTCCACCGTAGATCGATGTCAATGCACCAACGACCAAGACCCCAAGGATACTGGCTGCACGAGTAAACTCTTTTGCATTTTTCGTCAAAGCGTCGATGGCGTTGACACCCAGTTCATATGACCAGTGCATCAACCAATAACGAACGCCAAAGTGAACGACATTGAACATTGCCAAGAAGACAAATGGACCCAAGATGTTTCCATTAAGTGCCAAATCAGCACTGATACCAGCTGCAATCGGGATCAAAGTGAACCAGAAAATAGCATCACCGATACCGCCCAGTGGACCCATGGCTGCAACACGTACCGCACGGATCATTGGAATATCAGCTTTTTGTTGTTCAAGCGATAATACGATACCCATAACGAAAGTAACCAAGAATGGGTGTGTATTAAAGAATTCAAGGTTATGACCCATCGAAGTCGACAAGTCATCCTTTTCTGTATGGATCTTCTTTAGACCAGGGATAATGGAGTACAACCAACCGTTGGATTGCATACGTTGAAAGTTGAATGAACCTTGAAGGAACAAGGAACGCCAAGCCATCTGATTCAAAACTTTCTTATCTAGCTTTGCAGCTGGGGTCAGATTTTTATAATTTGTAACATTAGATGCCATCTGAGTCTCCTCCTTTCCCTACACCACTGAATTTAACATTGAGTTGGAAATCCCAAAGAGCAAGACCAACTCCGATCAAAGCGATCGCCAATAGAGCGGCTCCGCCTAGGATCGGTTCTGCAATGTTGGCAATGGCAAAACCTGCGAAGTAGAATCCCCAGTATTCTTTTGAAAGCATGACTCTCATCAGAACTGCGAACCCGACAAAACGCATCATACCACCGGCAGCACCTAATCCGGTCCATACCCAAGCAGGAAGGACATCGGTAAGCGTGGAACCGATTTGTTGACCAAATAATAATCCTAAGAACACGACTACTGCAAACAGCAAACCAAGCGCAGCCATGGCCAAATAGTTGATCAGCTCAATACCTTTGGTATTGGCTTCTGCAGCATAAGCATCTGCTTTGGCCATTGCTGGTGACATGACTGTAAACAGCAAGATAACAGCTTGTTGGCCCAACAAGGCAAATGGAATAGAAAGACCAAGTGCGGCTTGTGGATCGGTCAAGTTCATGGAAATCGCAAAGACGGTTGCCATGATCCCACCAATAACAGCATTCGGTGGTTGAGCTCCTCCAATGGGCATACTTCCGATCATCATCAACTCATAGGAACCACCAATGATCAAACCAGTGTTCAGATCACCTAAAATGGCTCCTACGATCGGTCCCATAACGATAGGACGATAGAATGATTCAAGGAAGTTAAACTGGTCGATGGCAGCTACGAAAGTAACCAACACTACCAGTAAGATCTGGATAAAATTAAACTCCATTACATTTCATCTCCCTTTCTATTTAAATAGTTTTTGGATATTCTCCGGTGTGTCCGATGGGACTTTGCGGATATCCATTTCTACCCCTAACTCCTGCAAACGGCGAAAAGCAGCGACATCAGCTTCATCCACAGCAACTACTGTGGCAACTTGACGTTTTCCTTCTGCCATGTGCATGTTGCCAATATTGACCTTCTTGATCGGCACTCCCCCTTCGATCATCTTGACGATGTCCTGAGGGTTGTCCACGATGATGAAGATCTTTTGGCTGTCGCTGGCCTTATGGATCACATTGATCGTTTTCTCAATCGTAAAATATCGCGTTTGAGCATAACTAGGTGCACTCATGTCCATAAGACTTTGACGGAAAGAGTCTCCGGCGACTTGATCATTGGCAACCAACAACAAGTTAGCACCAATGACGTTCGCCCACTGGGTGGCCACTTGACCATGGATCAAGCGACTGTCAATTCTGGTAAGAACAATATTTGGCAAGTCCTCTACCTCCTTTAAGCGTTTCGAGGTTGTGCATTGAAAACGCTTCCCTACAAATATTATATCTTAATTTTAACACAATCCATTTATACTTTTTTGTATAATGTTTGACTTTTTTAGTATCCAAAAGAATCGATTCTGACAATTTATACTCTATCTTTCCCGTTTTCGTTTATAATGATTGCAGGAGCTATGCCATGTTCACAAAGACGACCTCAGCCAAAGTAACAAAGTATTTTCAAATCTTCAATGAGTTGACGGATGATACCATCTCAACGTTGGATCTATCAAAAAAAACGATC
>CALFEZ010000263.1 GCA_937957895.1 uncultured Erysipelotrichaceae bacterium | reverse complement strand
TTGATTTTTCTGTTTCTAATGCTCATTGGATGGTCTATCATCACACGATACTTGTGCAATGACAACAGGTCACCTCCTTAAAATGGGATAAAAGGGCACATAAAAAACTTACGGTATTAATATAGCATGTTCTATTTCTACTCACAAGCAAACCATATGATAATTTGTTTATTCACATCATTTCACACGATTGAGAAAGACTATATAAAAAAGACACCATGAGGTGTCAATCCAAATATTCTTTTTTGAAGGTCTTCGTGCTTCTGACCGTATCGATGTGACGTACATATCCTTCGATTTTTTCACGTTCATTTCGAAATCGTGGTGGCAGTGCCAGTGTTTCACCAAGTGTCTCATAAGATTCTTCATCATCGATAAATCCAGGACCCTCCGTAGCAAACTCAAACAAGATCCCCGGATACAAACGTGTGTAAAGTGATTTAAAGTAGAAACGATCGACATAACCGGAGTGTCTGGCGCCGATCGCTTCCAATCGTTTGATCCACTCTTCAAGTTCTTGTTTGTCTTCGATGCGAAAAGCCACATGATGAACACCGCCATATCCCTGATAAGCCGATGGGGAAGTAGTGTCATGTTCTACGATGACACTTGCTCCATTACCACCCTCACCAGTCTCAAACAATGTCAGATCGCCTTCTTGCGTGATTTTCTTGAATGTAAGTGCTTCTGTCAGGATGCGCGTCATCATTTCGATGTTGCTGACACGAAAGTAAATCGGTCCAAGCCCGGTGATACCATATTCATTGGGAACGGGTCCTTTAAGC
This sequence comes from uncultured Erysipelotrichaceae bacterium, assembly GCA_937957895.1. GTDB lineage: Bacteria > Bacillota_I > Bacilli_A > Erysipelotrichales > Erysipelotrichaceae > UBA6182. The sequence goes on along the minus strand of CALFEZ010000263.1, from coordinate 8,131 downwards.
CATGGAGTTCCCGAAGTGATCCCTTGGTCATTCTGATCGGAAAAGAGGATGTACTCCTGATCATCGAAATCCCAAAAAGCAAGGGTCCTCTTACCAAACATCGTTTTGATGTCTCCATGTCGCACATCATATTTTTCAAATCGTTTTTTAAAGTATCTCAATGCTTCATCATCCGGTACTCTAAAGGATGTCTTGGCGATCTCGTCGGTACCTTTTTGTGCTTTTTGAATGCCTTTGAAGTCAAAAAATGTCATGTCGGTCCCGGCACTTCCGCGATCATCGGCAAAAAACAGATGGTATGTGTTGATGTCATCTTGGTTGATCGTCTTTTTGACTAGACGCATGCCTAGGATGTCGGTAAAAAAGTCATAGATTTTTTCGGCACTGCTGGTGATGGCAGTGACATGATGGATTCCTTTTAGTGGATTCATGATATCCCTCCTTGTGTCAATATCATCATACTAAATATTATCTTGAATTCAAGATATATGCCCATAAGAAAACCCAACATGGTTGGGTTTAAGTTTTATTCCAGTTCGTACACTCCGGTGTAGAGTTTGTGGTAGTGTCCTTTTTGAGCGACCAGTTCATCGTGATTTCCGCGCTCGATGATCCTGCCTTGATCAAGGACCATGATCACATCGGCATTCTTGACAGTGGACAGCCGGTGAGCGATCACAAATACAGTTCTGTCCTTCATTAAAGAGTCCATGCCTTTTTGAACGATGGCTTCTGTTCTGGTATCGATCGAAGAGGTAGCTTCATCCAGGATCATCACCGGTGGATCGGCAACAGCAGCTCGGGCGATCGAGATCAGTTGTCGTTGACCTTGAGAGAGTCCATCTCCCGATCCTGAAATAACGGTTTGATACCCATCCTGAAGCATGTTGATAAACCCATCGGCATTGGCAAGTTTGGCTGCTTCGATGCATTCTTCATCGGTAGCATCCAATCGACCATAGCGGATATTTTCCATCACGGTACCGGTAAAAAGATGCACATCCTGAAGGACCATTCCCAAAGAGCGTCTTAGATCGCTCTTTTTGATCTTGGTGATGTTGATGCCATCATATCGTATTTTACCTTGCGCAATGTCATAAAAACGATTGAGAAGGTTGGTGATCGTGGTTTTGCCGGCACCGGTTGCCCCTACCAATGCTACCTTTTGACCGGGCTTAGCATAGAAGGATACATCATGCAACACCAAGGTATCTTTGTCATATCCAAAATCCACATCGAATAGACGAACATCTCCTTTAAGCTGAGTGTATGTGAGTGTTCCATCCTTATGCGGATGTTTCCATGCCCAGCAGTGAGTTCTCTCACCACATTCTGCCATGTGATCATTTTCTTGTTTCATGTTGACCAAAGAGACATATCCTTGATCTTGTTCCACTTCTTCATCAAGTAATTCAAAGACTCTCTCGGCTCCGGCCAATGCCAATATGATCGCATTGATCTGTTGGGATACTTGGGCGATCGGTTGGATGAAGTTACGTGACAGTTGTAAAAATGAAGCAATGACACCAAGTGTCATCAAACCGGTACCGGCAAGTGAGATATTGACGATGCCCATGATGGATAAAACACCACCCACCAAAGCCAACATCACATAAAGCACATAACCAAGGCTGTTCATGATCGGCATCAGCACGTTGGCGTAGGTGTTTGCTTCGGTGGCATTGAGTGCGAGTTCTTCGTTTCTTATATTGAACTCTTCTTTCACTTTGTCTTCATGAGTAAAAACCTTGATCACTTTTTGTCCTTGGATCATTTCTTCGACATACCCATTGACATGCCCAAGTGATTTTTGTTGTTTTATAAAATACGTACCGCTTTTTCCTGCGATCTTTCGAGCCACATAAAGCACCACAAACACAAATGCAAACACCAATATGGACAACCAGAAACTCAAAAAGAGCATGGCGCTGATGACAGCGACCAATGAGATCATCGATGAGAAGATGGCAGGAAGGCTTTGTGAAAGCATCATGCGCATTGCATCGATATCATTGGTAAAGTGGCTCATGGTATCACCATGGCTATGAGTGTCGAAGTATCGGATGGGAAGCTTTTGGACATGTTCAAATACCTGATCACGGATATGTTTGAGGATGCCTTGAGAGATGACGACCATCAAGCGATTGTATGATAGTGCAGCCAATACGCCTGAAAGATAAATGCCTGCCATGATCAACAAAACATTCCTTAAACCACTGAAGTTTGCACTTGCCTGAATAAGCAGAGGAGTGATATGATCATCGATCAGTACTCTTAAGAAGATCGCGGTAGAAGCATTTGCGATGGCACTGACGATGATGCTGACTAATACAAACGACAACCGAAAGCGATAGGGCTTCAAATAGCTCAAAAGTCTTTTGAACGTATCGGGTTTGATCTGACTGAGCTTTGGCTTGCCTTTGATGTTGGAAGGGATCCTACGCATGAATGTCATCGTCTGTTTCTCCTTTCTCTTGCGACTGATATACTTCCTGATAAATCAGGTTGCTTTGCAATAGTTCTTGATGGGTTCCGATGGCATCGATCTTGCCATCATCCATCACGATGATGCGATCAGCATCTTCTACGGAGGCAACTCGTTGAGCGATGATCAGCTTGGTCGTTTCTGGAAGATGGTTTTTCAATGCCTTGCGTAATTTTGCGTCGGTTTTGGTGTCTACGGCGCTGGTCGAATCATCCAGGATCAAGATCTTGGGTTTTTTCAAAAGTGCCCGAGCAATGGTCAAACGTTGTTTCTGTCCACCGGACACATTGGCTCCTCCTTGTTCGATGCGGTGATCATATCCATCAGGAAATTGCTCGATAAACTGATGTGCCTGAGCTAGTTTGCAGGCATCGATGATCTCTTGATCGGTGGCATGTTCATTTCCCCATAGAAGGTTTTCTTTTACTGTTCCTGAAAACAGGACGTTTTTTTGAAGCACCATCGCAACTTCATTGCGAAGCGTTTTCAGATCGTAGTTTCTGACATTTACACCACCCACAAACACGGTACCTTTGGTAACATCATACAAACGGGGTATCAACTGCACCAAGCTTGTTTTGGATGAACCGGTACCGCCCAAAATACCGATGGTCTCTCCTGAATGGATCGTCAGATCGATGTCTTTGAGTACCCACTTCTCGGAAGATGCGAAATACTCAAAAAAGACATTCTCAAAACGGATCGAGCCATCTGCAACCGTCATGACCGGATCATCGGGATCATGCAAATCGCTGGTCTCATCCAAAAGTTCAGCGATCCGCTCAGAGGAAGCACGAGCGATGATGATCATGACAAGCACAAACGACAGCATCATCAGACTCATCAGGATCTGCATGGTGTAGGTGATAAGACTCATGAGTTGTCCGGTCGATAATCCCGTGATCGGATCATTTCCGGACACGACGATCATGCGGGCTCCAAACCATGCGAGCAACAACAATGCTGCATAAATGGTAAACTGCATAAGCGGCATGTTGAATGCCAGGGTCTTTTCAGCTTGCGAGAAATCATCGTGTATTTCCTTGGAAATCACTTTGAATTTATCCAGTTCATGGTCTTCGCGAATGAAAGACTTGACGACTCGCATCCCGCGAAGATTCTCCTGAACGACACGATTGAGCTTGTCATAGGTTTTGAATACTCTGCGAAAAATAGGGAAGGCATGTTTGATGATAAAGAACAATCCAACCGCAAGCACCGGCATGACTGCCAGAAAGATCAATGATAGTTCATGATTGATGCTAAAGGCAGCAAACAGAGAAAACACCAACATGATCGGGGCTTTGGAAGCCATGCGAAGGACCATTTGAAAGGAGTTTTGGACGTTGGTGACATCGGTGGTCAATCGAGTGATGACGCTGGAGGTAGAAAATTTGTCAAGATTGGCAAATGAGAAATCCTGAACATTGTAGAACATGTCTTTGCGCAGGTTTTTTGCAAAACCGGCAGATGCGATCGCTGCATTTCTTCCTGCCAGTGCCCCAAATACGATCGAGATAAGGGCTGAAAACAACAATGCCACCCCCATTTGCACAACGACCAAAAGGTTTCCATCATCGATCCCATAGTCGATCAAGATCGCCATCATAAAAGGGATGATGACTTCAAGTGCCACTTCAAAAGATACATACATGGGTGTTTTGAAAGTTGGTTTTTTAAACTCTCGTAAAGAGCGCAGTAATTTTTTATACACAGTCATACGGATCGCATCCTCGTTCTTTCATGTTATGTTTGATCTTACCGATCAGTTCAAGAAATGTTTCGATCTCTTGTTGCGATAAGTCTTTCGTCAATAAAGTTTCAAGTTTTTTTAGTTCTTCAACGATCGAACGATGAAGTTCGACCGCTTTTGGAGTCAATACCAACTTCTTCAATCTTGCATCATAAGATACCGGATGGCGCTGGATCAATCCTTTTTGTTCCATGAGTTTGATGACCTTGGATGCCGTGGATCGGGTGACTGAAAACTCTCTTTCAAGATCACGCTGAAAAACGTCGGTATCCTGATGACGAGCCAAGTAAGCGATGATCCATGTGTTGGTACCGGTCGTTCGATCCACCTGCTGAAAGTTGGTCGTGTTTTCAATGTATCTGGCGATCAGATTGGCTACTTGTCGAATCTCTTTACCGACATGTTTTTTGTGCATTGGCATCTCCAAAAAAATGTTTGATATCAAACATTATATACCAATACACACGATGTTTCAACAAGATAACCACTCTAAAAAGATAGAGCTTTATGATATGATGTATTTATGGAAAACAACAAAAAACAATGGGCGATCATTGCCCTGATGAGCATTGTTTGGGGTATTGTTTTGGTTGTGTTTTATCCGTTGTTGCCACAAATCATCGCTATCCAGGTCAACTTGGCAGGGGAGGTTAGTCGAAGTGCTAACAAACTGTCAGTGTATGGAGTGTTGATCGTTTTAATGGTTTCTTACGTATTGTTTACCATGATCCAGTTTCGACGACAGAACATCCCAAATAAACATCTGATGATTGGTGTGCTTCTGCTCTTTGTGTCGGTGTTTACGTTGGTATTTGGATGGATCATGAGTTAAAGAAAGCAGTGAAGGGGTCCTTCACTGCTTTTATAATAAGAATATTCCTTTTGCTTCGCATGCTTCGATCATTTCCTGTGGCCAAGTAGAAGCTTGCACTTCACCGATATGGGCTTTTTGCAGTAAGATCAAGCACATCCTGGATTGACCGATACCGCCTCCGATCGTCATGGGCAATTGATCATCCAAGCACATTTGATGAAAATACAATGATAATCGATCGGTTGCATTTGCTTTTATGCATTGTTCAAAAAGACGCGCAGCATCAACACGAATGCCCATTGAAGACAGTTCGATGGCTGCATCGAGCAGTGGATAATAAACCAAAAGATCACCATTAAGATGCCAATCATCATAATCCGGTGCACGAAAATCATGGACATTACCATCTGAGAGAGTGTCACCGATCTCCATCACAAACACGGCACCATGCTTTTTGGTAAATTCATACTCACGCAAAGCTGGTGTCAGTGTCGGATATAGTTTTTCAAGTTCATAAGAAGATACAAAGACGATCTTTTCAGGTAGATTCGAAGTGATACCAAATGTGCTTTCAACCATGAGAGACGTTTTTTTCAACACATCATAAATGACGGATACGATTTCTTGTAGCGTCTGTAGGGTTCTTTCTTCTTTTTCGATGATCAGTTCCCAATCCCACTGATCGACCAAGATCGAATGGATGCCATCAAGGACCTCATCTTTTCGAATGGCATTCATGTCAGTGTATAAGCCTTGATGGGCCGAAAATCCATATCGCCTGAGTGCCAGCCGTTTCCATTTGGCTAAAGAGTGGACGATTTGAAGGGGATCATCGATGTCTTTATGAAAAAAAGTTACGGGTTGTTCCTTGCCCGTGAGATCATCATTGACACCGGAACCCTTCCCAACAAAAAGGGGGGCACTGACCCGGATCAGATTGAGTGCGATCGACAGTTCATCTTCAAACATGTCTTTGATGGCTTTGATGGCAAGTTCGGTTTCTACGATATTCAGATATTGATTGTACTTCTTTGGCAATGCGATCATGGTAATCTCCTAATTATTAGATTATAAAGAAACAGCCAATCAACTTCAAGTGAATGTTCAAGGGAATGAAAATCCATTGAAAAAATTATTGTAATACAATAATATCTGTGGTAGGATAAGAATGTAATTATTGTAAAACGATAATTAGGAGGGTTTATGAAAGTGATTGAACGTTATTCAGCCGTGTTAGTGCTGACTGTCTTGTCCATCATGCTGATGTTGCATTCACTGTTTTATCAAAGTGTCTCATCCAATCCAATCATGCTGCTCAGTATCATATATCGAGCGTTGATCGATGGATTGACTCATCTTTCATTGTTGTCCGGATGGACCAACATCCTGGCATGGGGGATCTATCTGATGATCGCTCTGATTCCAATTGGTTGGAGCTATTACCAAATGAAGATCAAAAAGAGAGTAGGACATGCATGGTGGTTGTCGGTGCTGTTTTCCATCTTCTTGTTGTATGTGATCTATGGATCTTTGAATCATTGGTTTGTCCAAATGGTGGACATGATCTCGCATGATGGATATACGACCGTGATCGATGCTGCCATCATGATGATGGTCTTGGTGTTTGTGATCACTTCATATGTCATCGACGTGATGCAAAAGGGTCAGGACAACAAACGACTGTTTTCGTATTTTCAACTTTTTTTACTGATCACAGCGATCGGTTATACCTTGCCAATCAGTCAAACGATCGTCAATGGCTGGATCGATGTTCGAACATCTGATGTTTCATTATTGCAACGATCCATCATGTTCGCATCAAGTGCGATCGATGTGAGCGCTAAAATCATGATGCTCATCCTCATCACTCAAGTTATCACGATCCTCGGTATCATGAAACAGTACATGTTTGATGTCGCATTAAAGGGTAGTTTGATCATGCTGCACAGGATTACGACGATCATGATCTATTTCATGTTGATTGCACCTTTGTTGTTGGGTATCTTCCAGTTGGTGTTTCTCAAGGACATACAACATGCGATGTTTTATTTCCAGTTTCCGTTGATTGAGTTGTTGATTGCATTTGTGTTGATGGTCATTTCTCGGATCATGATCACCAGCATGGCCATTGCTCAAGAAAACGAACAGTTCATCTAATCATGGCAATTCGTGTATTGTTGGAAGAACAACTCAAACGCAATCACATGACATCCAAAGAGCTTTGTGAAAAAGTCGGTATCACAGAAGCAAACATGTCTCTTTTACGAACGGGTGCCGTCAAAGGGATACGATTTCATACATTGAATAAAATATGCTACTACCTTCACTGCAATGTTTCTGACATCTTGCAGTTTGATGGACAACTAGAGGAGGAAAATCATGAAGATTAAAATTATGTTTGTTATATTGTTGCTTGTGTCATTGAGTGCTTGCTCACTTGTGCAAAACGAAGATCCACCTAAGAATGACGATCCAATCGTAGAAGGGGATGATTTTGTCGGAGTTTTTGTTTGGGCAAGGGCTCAAATGGACAACATTACTCCCAACTTTGATATCAATGACTCAAATGCCACATTCTTTATTTCTGATGTGATCGACGAAAATGGATCGTCCTACTCCATGACTCAGATTTCCGGTTCGTTTTATGATACCAATTATCATGTCTATGTGGGTGATGAAGTGACGACCAGTACTTTCAAAGCCAAAGTGCCGGTCAATCCATCCTATGATTCGTATATCACGATGTACCGTATCATCAAAAACGAACAAGGTGAGTATGTGCTAGGAGAGATCCTGATTTCCATCCTTCAAGGGACCTCCGGAGACTCAGGAACCAAGTTCGAGAGAGAAACCAAAACAACCAAAAACGGTGAGGAAGTAAAAGATGTACGTATTGTCGATATTGGATTTGTCGTGTTCGATCCGCTTCAAATGGTCCGAGTGATACAACTTGATCAGCAGTATCAGATGATCCAACAAGATATTGTCGAAGAGGTGACAGAGGTGAAACTGCATCCTGATACACATATCGTGTTGATCGAAGAAACAAGGATCGATCCTCAGGGTGATACATATCACA
>CALFEZ010000262.1 GCA_937957895.1 uncultured Erysipelotrichaceae bacterium | reverse complement strand
CTATTTATACCCGGAACAATATTATGAGATCGCAAAAATGGTCGAGATGCGTAAAGCAGAACGCGATCATCAAGTCCAGGAGATGATCGATGACATTTCCAGGCTTTTAAGTGAGCATGAACTGCCGCATCGCATCTTTGGTCGATCCAAGCATCTTTATAGCATTTACAAAAAAATGACGGTCAAACAAAAACGGTTTGATGAGATCTTGGATCTATTGGCGATCCGCATCATCACTGAAGAAGAAGTCAACTGCTATGAGATCTTAGGATACATCCATGCACAATACCGACCGATCCCAGGGCGTTTGAAAGATTATATCGCCATGCCCAAGATGAACATGTACCAATCGTTGCATACAACGATCGTGGGAGAGGACGGGCATATTTTTGAAGTACAGATCCGGACTGAAAAAATGGATGATATCGCTGAACGCGGTATCGCAGCCCACTGGCGATACAAAGAAGGTGCCAAGCACTCGCAAGCCAAAGAACAAAAAGAGATCGAAGAGAAATTGGCATGGTTTAGAGACTTCAATCACCTGATGACCGATCCTGATGAAGATGCTCAGGGGTACATGGATGTACTGCAAAAAGACATTTTTGAAGCAAATGTGTATGTCATGACTCCAAAAGGACGAGTCATTGACTTTCCAGTTGGCGCAACACCGATCGATTTTGCTTATCGTGTCCATACCGATGTCGGACATGCCACCATCGGAGCATTGGTAAACGGAGTTTTGGTTCCGCTCAACACTCCTTTGAAAACCGGGGATGTCGTACAGATCAAAACGACCAAACAACCAACCGGACCTTCCGAAGACTGGTTGAAAATCGTCAAGACCAGTCATGCCCGCAACAAGATCAAAAGCTTCCTGCAAAAAAAGGAAGAGCAGGAAAAGAAACAATACATCCACAAGGGTGAGCAGATATTCAAAGACGAAGCCAAAAGGCGAGGTCTTGAACCTGGTGAACTGCTGATAAAAGCTAAGATCGAGCCTGTTCTCAATGGTTTCAGACTCAAAAACATCGACGATCTATACTATGCATTGGCAGTCAAGTCACTGACACCAAGTTCAGTGTTTGAAAAACTTGTTGCTCATCGCAAATCGTTGTTGGATACGCTAAGCATTGGTAAGTTGTTCACCAAACAACAGCCCAAAAAAACGATTTCCAAGTCCGGTATCCGGGTCGAGGGAGTCGAAAGCATGATGATTTCATTGGCTGGATGTTGTTCTCCCGTATATGGCGATCCAATCATCGGATACATCACCAAAGGACAGGGGGTCAAGGTTCATCGCAAAGACTGCCCCAACATCCGTCATGAAACCAAACGTTTGATCGAAGTCTTCTGGGATGAAGAGTTTGAGACCGGTAAATATGAAGTACAGGTCCAGATTCTGGCTACCGATCGCAGTTTTCTACTTACCGATCTGGTTACGGTAGTATCCCAGCAAAAAGCAGGGCTCAATGCCGTCAACTCTAGCATCAACGAAGATAAAGTCACTGCAACTACGATCATGAAAGTAGTCGTCGACAATGCGGATCATTTATCACAGCTGATTGCCAATCTGCGCAAGGTAAATACCGTTATTTCAGTCGATAGGGTCACTCTGTGAGTGATTGAATCCGACGATCAAGTGTGTTAAAATGAATCAAATCCAAAGAACAAGCCAAGGATAGGACGACAATCCAGAGAGAAACGATCATGGTGCAACGTTTTTTGTAAGAGTATCCGGGACACTTGCTAGGATGGCTTTTGAATCAAGTAGAAAGCCACGTAATACGGCGTTAACGTATCAAGAGCATGCTTTGGCATGAATTAAGGTGGTACCGCGCACAAGCGTCCTTAGACGACGCTTTTTTTTACGCAAGAACAAGGAGAAGGTCATGAGTGAATTTCAAGCCCCACGAGGGACCAATGATGTTTATGATGAACAAATGCGCACATGGGAACTGATCGAAGAAGTGATCAGACAGTTTATGCACGTATATCATATCGGCAGGATGCAGACACCGATCTTTGAACATACCGAAGTTTTCATACGCAGCAACGAAGCATCCGATGTCGTCAACAAAGAGATGTATACGTTTGAGGATAAAGGTGGACGTTCATTGACATTGCGTCCGGAAGGGACAGCCGGTCTGATTCGGGCCGTGGTCCAAAACAAACTTTACAATAACCCGGAAGGATTACTTAAGTATTACTATCTTGGTCCCAATTTCCGATATGAACGACCTCAAAAAGGTCGCATGCGCATCCATCATCAATGCGGAGTGGAATACATTGGTGTCAAAAGCCCGATCGTCGATGCCGAAGTCATTCATTTGGGAGTACAGCTGCTGCAAGCACTCGGTATCGATGACTTCAGCGTACTGATCAACACGCTAGGGGATAAGGCAAGCAGAGATGATTATCGTCAAAAATTGAAAGAGCATTTTAAACCAGTGATCCATCAACTTTGTAAGGACTGTCAACGGCGATATGATCAAAACCCGCTGCGAATCCTTGATTGCAAAGTCGATCAGGAACATGCATCCTTTTTATCGATACCAAGCATGAAAGAATCGCTAACGCAGCAAAGTCGACACTATTTTGAACAAGTACTCGATCAGTTGTCTGCCTTAGGGGTAAATACGATCATCAGCGACAAGTTGGTAAGAGGACTGGATTATTATACTGATACCGTTTTTGAGATCATCAGCAATGCCAAAGACATGGGATCCCAATCGACTCTGTTAGGCGGGGGACGCTATGATGGAATGATTGCAGCTTTTGGCGGACCGGAAATGTC
>CALFEZ010000261.1 GCA_937957895.1 uncultured Erysipelotrichaceae bacterium | reverse complement strand
TAAAACAACAACAAGATCAACCCAAACAAACAGAAGATGGCAGCGGCCACGGCTGTCAGTCGGATCCCGATCTCGTTGGAACCATCACGTTCGATCAACAACAAAGCACTGATGACCAGCATCGAGATCATTTGTCCCATCTTGGACATGAATGTCCTGGTCCCAAAAAACATGGCTTCTCTGCGTACTCCGGTTTTGCGGGCATCATACTCGGCAATATCAGCTACCACCGCATTGGGCAGGATGCCAAAGACTGCCATCGGGATCATTCCCAGACCCACCAGGATGTATCCCTGCAGCATGCTGACGACCGGTAAAGTACCCAAAAAGGCTCCAAAGGTGTAGGTCATCACAAACAAGACAAAGGCAAAGACCAGCAATGTCTTTTTACCAAACTTGCGTGAGAGCAGATTGACGGGAACATAAAAGACAAACGATCCCAGTCCCAAAAGCACCAGCAAGGTACCGGTGGTTTCTTCCGGAAGTGACAACAAGATCGTGACATAGTAGATAAGCGCACTTTGAAAGACAGTGATGGCGACCCAATAGACCAGATCGGAAAAAACAAAGACCGTAAAGAACTTGTTTTTGAAGGTGGCTTTGATCGAATCGACCATCTTTACATTGGATGGAATGGAAACACAGTAGCGCTTTTCATCGATGAAGATGACCGGTACCAACAAAAACACCAGACCGATGGCAGCCAGTATGGTAAATGCCACACGCATGGCCATGACTTTCTCCAAGCCCGTGTTTTCCAGCATGCCCCATAACAGCGGAGCCTGTGATGCCACCGCAAATCCCAAAAACCAAGTGACGGAAATATAGGTGGCCAAATTGAGTCGCTCTTTGGGGGTATGCCCCAGTTCGGTCATAAGCGCAAAGAAAGGCGTGACATACATTGTTAAAAACAAGTAAAACATCAGCAGGTTGACTGTTAAAAAGACAACGTTGATCCAGCTTTCACTGACGACAGGATGATAAAAGACAGCCACCGTAAAAAACGCAAACGGTACGGCTGCTTTTTGCATAAAGGAGATGCGTCGACCTCTTTTGGATGTGCTGCTATCACTTAAAGTGGCGATCCATGGATCAGTGATCGCATCAAAAAAGCGACCTGCCATCATGATCAAACCAATGACCGTCAAAAAACCGAAAAACTGGATCTGAGGGATACTGACGGGGATCCCGGAAATGTTCGTTGGGATGTAATAGAAAATCAGGTAGGTCGCAACGATACCCGATAACAGCGACCATCCAAGTTGTCCCAAAGAATAGGCGATTTGTTTTGAAACCGGTAACTTCTCTTTCATCTTTCCTCCAAAATAACAGATTGTTATTTAGACCGGATATAGTCGATGATCATGTTGAGTACTAGATCGATCTGCGCTTCTCCGGATACTTTTAAGTCACTGCTTAAGATGCTTCCACGCAACACCAGCTTTGAGATCAAGCTCATCAGCTGATGAGTCAAGGTAAAATAAAGTACATCGGGATCGAGATCCACACGGATCGTCTGATCATGACGCCCTTTTTGGATGGCACGCAAGATCGGTATCTGTAGTGCCAGTACTCTTTCTTCATACAAAACCAGTTCATCAGCACTGATGTGTTCCTTTGCCACGAAGTTGTCAAACTGCTCCAAAAACCGGAATACTTCCGGATGGTTTTGATAATAGTACTTAAACACAAGCAGTACATGCCTTAGCTGCATCAGTCCGCTCATCGTTTCATAACCATCGGGCAAGTATCGTTCGATGGTGTCATACTCGCTCTCCCACAGCAGCTGTGCGGCTTCGATCACCAATTGTTTTTTGGTTTCAAAATAACGAAACACCGTCGCCACCCCCACCTGCGATGCATCCGCTATCTCCTGGATGGTGGTTTGTTCGATGCCGTTGTTTTTGAATACACTTAAAGCAGTCGTTACGATATATTGACGACGATCGCTTTTAAGCTGATCCATTTCATGTTGTCGCAATTGTTTGAGGTTCATGATATCAATCCTCTCTTGATAGTTTGACTATCATCTTAATACTGATTATATCATACCCTCTTTACCAATCAATCCTTTCCATACAAAAACTCTTGAAAAAGAACACTTTTTTACAACTCTTAAGACATCATGACGGCATTCTTGTTTTATAATGAGTATGAAAATACATCGATCATCATGTCCGATGACAAAGGGAGATAACATGGATCATCACTTATTTAAACAATGGATCGTCTCAGATACATGCCAGACAACATTCAAAAAGCTTTATGGCCCTGACAAAGTTTCCAAGCAACAGAAACGATACATGGCGATGGCTGATCGTTTTTTGGATCTGTTTTCGGATGTGGGTTCTTATGAGATCTTCAGTGCTCCCGGAAGGATCGAAGTATGTGGCAATCATACCGACCACCAATTGGGACGGGTGTTGACCATGGCTGTGGATCTGGATATGGTCGCATTTGCCAGAAGCAACGATGATCAGATCATTCGTGTGCATTCCAAAGATCATGAAAGTGCGATCGTCAGTTTGGAAGATCTGTCCATCCAAAAAGAGGAGTACTTCACCACCAAGGGATTGGTTCGGGGATTGGCTCATTACTATCAACAAATCAATGGGGTTGTCGGTGGTGTGGATGTGTATGTTGAAAGTGAAGTTGCTTCAGGATCGGGTCTTTCTTCATCAGCTGCCATCGAAGTGCTGATCCTCACCATCCTGGATCACTTTTATCACACCAAAGCGATATCCAATACCCAGATCGGCATCATGGCACAACAAGCTGAAAACTACTACTTCAA
>CALFEZ010000260.1 GCA_937957895.1 uncultured Erysipelotrichaceae bacterium | reverse complement strand
ACATACCCATCGACAGTCTCAAGCGTATGATCAACTTTTTTGATGCTGCTTAGCACTACTTTGAGGATCTTCAATACGCGGTACAGAATGACAGCCAAAAAAAACAGTACGATCGCCCCTAAAATGGGCAACATGATGACTGACACTTCATTCAATAAACTGAAAAATTCATCCATAGTTTCACCTCACGAACATTGTACCGTGATTTGAAACAATTTTCAAGATTTTTGATAGCGCTTTGAATAATCAGAAAGCACATAAATATCTTTGGAATTCATAAACAGATACACAGCAGGTCGAAATCGTGCCAGTGCAGCGGCACCGTTTTCATCTTCACTTACGACAATCGCTCCTGGGATTTTATTCTGTAAATATCGAATGTCGATATCATATCCTTCTTCAAAATCATCGATGCTGTTAAAGTCACACAAAGCAACATGATCTGCCAATGATAGTGCTGAAGCAAACTGATCGGCAAATGTAAACAAACGAGATACCCGGTGGGGTTTGAAGATGGCAACGATCGTTTGCTCGGGATACCGGGTCTTGGCTGCCTTGATCGTCATCGCGATCTCTGTAGGATGATGTGCATAGTCATCGACATAGATGTCTTCCCCCAGTTGTTCGATAACAAAACGTCGTTTAGCTCCCCGAAATGTCGTCAAGCCTTCGACGATCTGATCGATGCTCAAGCCTACGATCAACCCAACTGCGATACTTGCCAGACTGTTTTGGATCATGTGATGCCCTACAAATGGCAATGTGATCCGTCCCAGTGTTTTACCTTGATACAAACATTCAAAGCTCACCTTGTCCTGGTGTTCTATGATATTGGCAGCGACAAGATCGTTATCTGCGTTTAATCCGTAATAAAGAACATGTCCTGTCGGGTTTAGACTTCTTGATTTTGGATCATCTCCAAAAATAATGCTGGTATCTTTGATATTTCTTAGAAATTGATTAAATGCATCTATATAATCTTCTTCATCCTTGAAGTAATCTATATGGTCCAAATCGACATTGGTCACGACTGCGATGTTGGGAAAATAGGATAAAAAATGACGGCGATATTCACATGCTTCAATGACCAGATATTGATCATCTTTTGATAGTTTTCCCATACCATCACCAATTAAATAACCAGTCTTTTTGGATGGTGTTAGCATGGCAGCAATCATGGATGTAGTCGTGGTTTTACCATGAGATCCACTGATTGCGATGCTGAAATACTGCTTCATTAGTTCACCTAAAAAATCGTGGTATCGCACCACTTTGATCGTTGGATTTGCTTTGGCAGCCATCACTTCGTCAAACGTGTCCAAAAAGGCATTTCCGACAACGACAGTCCAATCATTTTCAAATTTTACCTGATTGAAATCATGGATCGGGATATTGCGTTTGCGAAGTTCATCCTCCGTGAAAATGTGTTTTGCAATGTCACTTCCGGACACCTGATGACCGATATCATGCAACATGCATGCCAAAGAAGCCATTCCGGCTCCTTTTATTCCGATGAAATAGATCATTTATTCTGATTCCTCTTCAAAAAGCTGCATCAAAAGTTCTTCTTTTTCCTTTGGTTTGCTCTTAGTCAAATCCGCGCCCAAATCAAGCTGTTCA
>CALFEZ010000259.1 GCA_937957895.1 uncultured Erysipelotrichaceae bacterium | reverse complement strand
AACAGGATCGACTGGAGTAGCAGAGACACCATATGTCGATGAACAAGTCGTCCATGAAGTCACCAATCCTCATGAAGTCATCCATTTGGATGCCTGCGGTATGCAATGCCCCGGACCGATCCTGGAAACCTATAAAGCCATGGAAAAACTTCAGCCAGATCAAATCCTGAGAGTGGAAGCCAGCGACTTTGGATTTTACAGCGATGTGGTCAAGTGGGCAGAAAAAACCGGAAACACGGTGATCGATATCAAGCTTGAAAACAAAAAAGTGCTGGCAACCCTAAAAAAAGGGAAAAACAAAGCCCAATCAGTAGCAAACACCAAAGAAAATGCCACGATCGTTTTGTTTTCAGGTGACTTCGATAAAGCCATGGCAGCCATGATCATTGCCAACGGTGCTGCTTCGATGGGAAAAAAGGTTACCATCTTTTTCACGTTCTGGGGGCTAAATGCTCTCCGTAAGGATGCCAACAAGAAGGTCCAAAAGACATGGATCGAACGAATGTTTGGTTTGATGATGCCCAAAGGTGCCAAAAAACTCCCTCTAAGCAAAATGCACATGGCAGGCATGGGCAAACAGATGATGCTGCAAGTCATGAAAGACAAGAATGTCGACTCTTTGGAAAGTTTAATGGCATCAGCCAAAAGCATGGGTGTGACGTTTGTTGCATGCACCATGAGCATGGATGTCATGGGGATCAAGCAAGAGGAACTACTCGATGATATCTCATATGGTGGAGTCGCCACATATCTGGCTGAAAGTGAAGATGCCGGATTGACACTGTTTATCTAAACAAAATCCTACGCTTGCGTAGGATTTTTTGTTCTGTTGAAAATTTTAAGCTAGATTGCAGTGATGCATCAAACACGAGTCAATAGCTCTGAAGTCACATACCACTCAAATCGTACATACTCCGATCCAAGTAAGAAACTTGCGGCAGCCGCTTTTTCAAAAGGGATCGAGACACCAGCAAGATCAAAAGCAAAATCACTTAGATACGGTTGATGTCCGACTACTACGATCGTATCTTGCGAATAAGTGTCCACTATCCGCATGAGTGCATCAAGATCACCATCCTGGATACAGGATGCCGTTGCCGTGATCGATGAATCGACCATGGCTGCCAGCATCTCCCCCGTTTGGATCGCACGTTTGTATTCGGATGTGATGATGGCAACTGATTCATAAGAACGAAGTATATTGGAAAAAGCATGCTCGATCATACGGATCGACTTTTCTCCTTGTGCTGTTAATACGCGCAGACTATCGTCCATATCTTCTTTTGGTGGTTGGGCATCTGCATGTCTAAACAAAATCAAACGTTTCATGACTACCTCCTACACATCTGTTTTTCACATCACCAGATTTACTTGTTTCGATACGTCGTTCGATATCCCGGGTTTTCCTGTGGACGCATCTGATTGGGAAAGTTCCAGTCGGTCTTGATGTCCACGGAAACTCTTTTGATTTGCCTGAACACTTCATACGGTTCTTGGATCGCAATAAACTTCGTATAGACCGAATGATGACCATTTTTGGTTTTGGCGATTTCACCCGAAAAGATCTTGATGGTCCCAACATGCAAAAACCTTTCAAGCGGATTGACGTTGACTTCGATGTTTTGAATTTTATCGTAGTCAATCGTTTTGAAATCGATGCCAAAAAACCCGGTACGGAGCATCAATCGTTTGTTGGTATATGCATAGCGTGTGTTGTTGTATACCAACAACAATCGCACCATGTTGAGGATGCTTCCATAAAATGGAAACAGATGCAGCAACATAAACAAACCAAAGAAACCACCCATCTCAGAAAAACCAAATTGCATAAACTGAAGATCGATGATGCCCCATATGATCCCAAAAATCAAAAACGGGACACCTGTCATCAAAAACGGGATCAGCGTTGGTTGTCCGATCCAGTAAATGCTTTCGTCATCATCACGTATCGCCTCAAACTCTGGCGGGATGTTCTCAAATCGATCCATTGTTCACCTCATCCTTTAGGATTATCATGCCATCATTATATACCATCACAACCAAAGAATCACTCGACGATTTCGACTTCATCATGTTGGACCAACTCACTTACTTCGTTGGCAAACTCTTCTGCCGTCTTTTTGAGCCATCCCGATTGCTGAGGATCTTCGATTTCGATGGGAAGTGGCTTTGGTTTGAATCGTTTGGTGATGCTCAACTGCTTTTTCATCATCACTTCCATAAAACCGCCTTTAAATCGTGCAGGCTCATATGCAAGCACAAAAGCAAATGGTTCAAAGTATTCGACGATTTTCATCAGTTCTGGTTCTTGGGATCGGCGTGTCAAAATATCCAAACGATATCGGGTACCATCTCTGCCTTCTCCATCAAAAACGGTGACTCCATACCCTCGTTCACGCAGTGCATCGATCAGCTCCTGGTTTTTGTGTTTGATATTGACTGCCAAAGACATATACCCGATGGCGATCTTGTTTTCGACTTTGATGCCCACGATCAACCCAAGAGAAAATCCCAAAGCATATACCAACATGCCAACTAACGTTTGATCACCTGTCAATACTATGGCAAGCCCAAAAACATAGATGATGCTTTCCAAAAAACCAAAAAAAGCAGTCAGAATCTTGAGTTTCTTTACCATGCTGATGGTTCTAAGTGCCAGCATTGGGACATACATCAATTGTAGAATCAAAATCAGTACGATATCTCTCATAATCATCCTTCTTTTCTTGTATCATCATACCATAGGATCGTTCTTTTTTCTTGAAGGCCAGCGATGATCCTAATCATTTGGATCATGTGTAAACTGTTTGATCATGATGGAGACCGAACGATTCATCTCTTTGGTGAAGTCGGCCATGTATTTACGATGATAGTAATCTTTATAGTATGCAGTGGCATCCACATGATCAAGATTCATTTGTTTGTTACGGGTCATGATCATCTTTTGGTGTTGCTCTTTGTCCAATGCATGATACTGGTTTTCATGAGTAAGATAAGAGACATCAAATCTTTTGGGTTTTGGTCGTTGAAGTTGTTGGTCTGTGGGATATCCAAAAACGATCATGCAGATGGGCAAGACATATTTTGGCAGTTGCAGCAGCTCTTGATGAAACTCAATGTTTTCGATGATGTCACCGATATAGCAAGATCCAATACCCAAAGAATCAGCAGCGATCATCGCATGATGGGCTGCGATCAGCGTATCGCTCATCGATAAGAACATATCTCCAACTTCGGGAGTACGTGCATTTTCATCCACAAACATCTTCGCTCCGTTATAAAATCGTTGATAATCCGCACAAAACACGATGACCATGGGAGCGGTCGCGATAAATGGCTGATGATCACAGCTTTCAGCAAGTTGTTCTTTGATGGACTGATCGGTGATGTCGATCATGGCATACAGCATTTTATTACCCGCAGTCGGAGCCTGGGTAGCGGCATAGAGGATCTGGCGTTTGATCACATCATCGATTGGTTGTTTTGTAAATACTCGTGTGCTTTTTCTGTTAATCAATAGTTCATATGTTGGATTTTGCATGGGGTAGTCCTTTCATATCATGTTTTTTATGTTTTATTGTTTACCTACTTATGATATATTTACTGTTGATGATTCGTCAACTTATGCTTCAATCAGAAATAGAGGTTAATGATCCGTGATTTATCTCAAGAAAATTCTTTTTACATCTGTTTTCATCATCATTGGTGCGATTGGAGTAGCCTTGAGTTTGAAGGCAGCGGTTGGCGTTGGTGCATGGGATGCATTTAGTCAATCGACATCGATGGTCACGGGGATCAAAGTAGGTACCTTCTCCATGATGATGAACATAAGTTGTGTGCTTTTACAAATCCTTATTCTTCGAAAGGATTTCAACCCTTTGGGGTTTTTGCAGATCGGGATGGCTGTGCTTTTGGGATTGGTAGTAAACATCATGTTTTATGATGTGCTTTCATTGTTTACGATCGATCATTATCTTTTGAATTTGTTGCTGTTTATGGGAGCGTTGATGATCGTGATCTTCGCCGTATCCTTGATCATGTCGATCGAATTTCTCAGTTTCCCATTGGAAGCGGCTTGTTTGGTCGTTGCTGAAAAAATGAACATGAAATTCGGGTTTGTGCGTCAGATGGTTGATTTTGCTTGCATCATCGGAGCCATTGCTTTAGCATGGATCTTCAACAATCCTACTACGGTAAGAGAAGGTACCATCATCGGAATGTTGCTCTTTGGTCCCTTGATCGCCATCTTTATGGATCGATTCAAACCGTTCGTCAGACGACTTGGTCTTCTTGATCGATCCATGTAAATGGTTTTATCCTTGTTTCTTTCCTCTTTTTCAGATTCAAACAGCCTCTTTGGTAGGCTTTTTTTATATCAAAAACACGTTGGCTGCGATCATTATTTGATGAAAGGCCTTACATCATGAAAATGATGTGAAGTTGTTGCATTTGTATTTTAAAGATGATATATTGCACTAGTATTTTGTAAAAAGGGAGTACTATGAACGCAATATTTTCAAAAGTAAACCTACTTGCTTCGAATGAAGATTCCAACTTCTATGAGATGATCGCAGACATCATTGACCATGAAAAAGTCAAGCGTTTGGATGACTACTCACAACATCTCAATACCAGTCGCTATCAGCATTCCATAAATGTTGCTTACTACTCTTTTTTATTGGCAAAGAAGATGAGACTCAATGTGACTGAAACAGTCCGTGCCGCTTTGTTGCATGATTTCTTTCTTTATGAGTGGCGTACGGAACAACCTGTCAAAGGAAATCATGTCCATGTCCACCCGATACAAGCATTGATCAATGCCAAATCGATCACGGAAGTCACGCCGTTGATGGAAGATGTCATTCTCAGTCATATGTGGCCTGTTGGTTCGATCAGACCCAAAAGCAAAGAAGCATGGATCGTCAGCATTGCAGATAAAGTATGCACCATCTTTGAATTAGGATCCCAACTTAATGACAGATCAAAAAAACTGAATCTTGCCCCCATGTTGATCAGTTTGCTGTTATTAGTGAAATAAATAAGATGCTCTGCATCTTTTTTTTTATGAAAAGACTTTGTCCTTGATGTAAAATAATGTCAAGGAGCACTTATGTTTATTACTTCGACCCATTTTAACCTTGAAGATGTCAAAAAACTATTTTTGGCTTATCACAAGGAAATCGCCATCGATCTGTCATTTCAGGATTTTGAACATGAGCTGGATCACCTTCCCGGCAAATACGAGGCTCCGGATGGGTGTATCTATGTTGCTTATATCAATGATCAGGCAATCGGTTGTGTTGCTTTAAGACGATATGAGGGATATACCGGTGAGATCAAAAGACTGTTTGTAGATCGAGATCATCGTAAGAAGAAAGTTGCTATCACATTGATGGAGCATGTTATCCAGCATGCAAGACGATTGGGCTATCGGTATTTGGTGCTCGATACCTTGGCAAGCATGGTCCCGGCAATAACTTTGTATAAAAAACTAGGTTTCTATGAGATCGATGCTTACTATGAAAACCCATTAAATGATGTCGTATATCTCAAAATGGATCTTTGATTGACATTACATGATAATTAGGATTTGAATCAGTGTCATTCATTTTACTAGCAGCATTTTTTTCGGTATGATAATCATGGATATGAATCAAACGGAGAGGATCATGACTATCAAACATTATGATGTGATCGTTGTCGGATCTGGTATGGCAGGTCTGACATCAGCAGCTTATCTATGCAAGGAAGGACATTCAGTATTAGTATTGGAGAAAGATACTTCCTTTGGTGGTCTTTTGGGTGGTTTTGAGTTTTCAGGTCACACGGTTGATAAAGGTGCCCGAGGGATCATCGATTCCGGTATCATTTTTCCCATGCTCAGACAACTTGGCCTTCGCATCGAGTTTTTCGATAATCCCATCAAGATCACTGTCCATGATCAGTCGATCACATTGAAAGAAGCCACTGACATCCAAAAGTACGGTGACA
>CALFEZ010000258.1 GCA_937957895.1 uncultured Erysipelotrichaceae bacterium | reverse complement strand
CTATATGAACAATACGAAAACACGATCATTTTCACCAACAGTCAGCAACTGTTAAACTGGCTGCAGGGAGGTGCTAAATGAAGTTGTCATTCAGCATCGCCAAACGCTTTTTGACCTTCAGTAAAGGTCAGACCATCTTGATCACATTGGGGATAGCGATCGGTGTAGCAGTTCAAATATTCATTGGTTTGTTGATAAGTGGCCTTCAAGATGATTTGATCAACACAACTGTAGGTAGTTCTCCCCATATAAGCATCACTGCAGATGCACAGAATGACTTGTTTGAATATACACCTCAGATCCAGTCAGAAGTAGAAAGCATCGACTCAGCAACGGCCATCGGATTGATTGCACAGAATGCTGCTTTTTTGATCAAAGATGAGCAAAGTGCATCCATTCTACTGAGAGGAATTGCCAATCAGGCAGATGAAATATACAAACTTGATGATCGACTGACACAAGGTCGGATGCCCATCAATCAGGACGAGATCATCTTGGGAGAAAGCCTGGCAAATGAGTTTGATATCATGATCAATGAGATCGTCCGACTTCAGACTGTAACCAACAAAACGAATGAGTTTACTGTTGTAGGTTTTTTTGATCTGCGAGTAGCAGCACTCAATCGATCGTGGATATTCACAACTATCGATTCATCACAAAACCTGTTTGACATGGGAAAGAAGATCACTCAGGTAGAAATTCAAATACGGGATGTGTTTGAAGCAGATGTCATAGCAGAGCGACTTAATGTGGGACCTTCAGTCATCGTCGAAAACTGGAAAGTTCAAAATGCCGAACTTTTAAGTGGGCTTAATGGTCAAAGTGTCTCAAGCATCATGATCCAAATTTTTGTTCTTATTGCTGTAGTTTTGGGTATTGCATCAGTTTTGGCGATAACAGTGCTTCAAAAATCACGTCAGATAGGGATCTTGAAAGCCATGGGTATCCAAAACACGCAAGCAAGCTTCATCTTCATGTTCCAAGGATTGATCTTGGGAGTGACTGGAGCCATCATTGGTATCGCACTTGGTGTAGGGTTGATCGTTATGTTTACAACATTTGCGACAAATCCGGATGGATCTGCTTTGATCCCAATCACATTTGATCCAGTATTCATTGCTTTTTCAGCAACTATTGCCATCGTTGCGGCATTGGGAGCATCGCTGATCCCAGCAAGAAAATCGAGCAAGTTAAGTCCAATCGAGGTGATTAGAAATGGCTGACATCTTAAGATTAAATCAGGTAACAAAGTATTATGGAACCACAATCAAAACACAAATACTCTTTGGTATTGATCTATCGATCGAAAAAGGAAGTTTCAACAGTATTATTGGACAGTCAGGCAGTGGCAAAAGCACACTATTGAATATTGTCGGTACTCTTGACAAACCAACAGGAGGAGATGTTATAATCGATGGCAAACTCACAACATCAATGAATGCCAAAGAGTTGGCAAAGCTAAGAAACGAAACCATGGGGTTTATATTCCAGTTTCACTACTTGTTGCCCGAGTTCACTGTCAAAGAAAATATTCTTCTACCCTACCGAATCAAAAACAAAACAATAAGCAAAGATATCATAAAACGAGCTGATGAGTTGATTGATCTTGTTGGATTAAGTAAAGTCAAAGACAATTTGTCAACAGAAATTTCAGGGGGACAACAACAGCGGACAGCTATTGCGCGAGCTCTGATAAACCAACCGAAAATCATCTTGGCTGATGAGCCGACCGGAAATCTGGATTCAGATACTACGGACCAAATCTATGCCTTGATGAGAGAGATAAATAAAAAGTTCGATACGACTTTCTTGATCATTACTCATGATCAAAGTGTTGCGGAAAGAACGGATCGAATCATCGAGATCAAGGATGGGAAGATCGTAATGGACATCAAAAAGAGTGCATAGCATTCTTTTTGATGGAACCATCTTCATATTTTTCAAACACTCAACTAGATTATGGTATAATGAAAATCGATAAAGAGGATCTAATATGTCATTAATCATCAGTCTGATCAAGCAATATTTCAGTTATATCATGATTGCCATCATCGTTGCTTTTGCGGGTATGGCATACTTCTTTGTGGTGTACTATGCAAAAAAATACATCAAGCAGCTAAAACCACTTAGGTTTTTGCATGCATCTTTTCCTTTGATTTTGATCAACATTCTGTTTTTGATCATTGCCATGCAACGTCTCAACCAGGACATGATGTTGTTTGCCAAAGGATTTGCATACTTTTTGCTGAGTCTTAGTGCAACAATCGTGTATACCGTACTTGCGATAGCATACACGTCCAATAGAAACAAATGGTCGCAAATAAAAAAAACAAAGACCAAAAGAAAGAAAATCAAAACGATCGAGAGCCCTGAGTAGGGCTTTTTAATTTTGACCACAGTCACAATATCATTGCATGCATGGTATTGATGAACATCGATTTGATGAATATGTTGACAGCAAATTCACATTGTTAGTATTGTTAAGATGGATGAGGAGTTTGCATGGAATGAAAACACTGAATGACGTTGCGATCGGTGGAGTTTGTATCGTTGAAGGATTGGGGAGAAAAAGCCTGATACGAAAACGGATCATCGATATGGGTGTTACGATCGGCACTGAGATAAAAGTTTTGAAACAAGCACCTCTGGGTGATCCCATCGAGGTGGTTTTGCGTGGATATCATTTGACTTTGCGGAAAAATGAAGCCAAAGAGATCTATGTGAGGGATAAAACATGAATGTCAACATAGCTCTTGTGGGAAATCCCAACAGTGGTAAAACCACGCTTTTCAATGAAATGACGGGATCGAACCAACATGTCGGCAACTGGCCGGGTGTTACCGTGGAGAAGAAAGTAGGCAAGGTCAAAATGGATGGGCACCAAGCAGTGATCGTCGATCTTCCCGGTATCTACTCGCTTTCAACCATGTCTGTTGATGAGGTCATCACTCGTGAACACGTGGAAAAAGGGGATGTCGATGTGATCATCAACATAGTGGATGCGTCTCATCTCGAACGCAATCTCTTTTTGACGTTGCAGCTGATCGAGATGAGAAAACCGATGATCATCGCTCTCAACATGATGGATGTGTTGAAGTCCAAAGGGGTCGAGATCGATATCGAAATGCTTTCTCAACATTTGAATATCCCAATCATTCCTATCGTTGCCAGCAAGTCCAAAGGAATCAAAGAGTGTCTTAAAGCAGCTGTCGATCAAGTGGGTAGAGTACCGGATTTGATCGATCTATACAGTGAAGAAACCAACAGCATGATCAACTACATTCGTGATTCCTTAAAAGATCACACAGAATGTTCATTTCATCATGCCATACGTTTTCTTGAAGAAGGACCTGAAGTGGCCATTGGTTGTGATATCGATGTGCTATCCGTGGCCAAACTGAATGAATGGGTAGAAGATCGATTTCTAAATGCCAAGATCGATCGTGACATGGTTGTTGCAGATGAAAAATACCGATATATCTCCAGCATCATCAAAGGTGCCATCAAAAAGACCAAAGATGAGAGTGAGACAGTATCGGATAAGATCGATACCATCATGACACACAAGATATTGGCAATACCCATCTTCTTGTTGATCATGTACTCTGTGTTTTTTGTGGCATTTGGTCCCATCGGTGGATTTATCAAAGGGTATTTTGAAGATTTCATCGAATGGGGGATCATAGGTATCGCCAACTTACTGATTTGGCTGGATGTATCAGATATTGTTTTTAGTCTTGTAGTGGAAGGAATCTTGGGTGGTGTTGGTGCCATCTTGAGCTTCTTACCTGAAATCACCATTCTGTTTTTGATGCTATCATTGCTTGAAAACTCAGGATATATGTCAAGAGCAGCCTTTATCATGGATCGCATGTTCCGCCGTTTTGGATTATCAGGTCGATCTTTCATCCCAATGCTCATGGGATTTGGGTGTTCTGTTCCTGCTTTGATGGCAACCAGGACATTGGAAAATGAGAAGGAACGAAGACTGACGATGTTTATCATCCCGTTTATGTCATGCGGAGCTAAGTTTCCGGTGTATGCGATTTTTGCAGTTGCCTTCTTTGCTTCTAATCAAGCCTTTATCGTTTTTTCGATCTATGTGATTGGGATCGTGGTAGCGATCCTATCGGGTATTATTCTCAAACGTTTCATCAGCAAAGGAAAGACAACGAACTTTATCATGGAGTTGCCGGAGTATCGCTTACCAACGATCAAAAACTTGATTATTCATACATGGGATCGTGTCAAAGGATTTGTGATCAATGCCGGAACTGTGATCTTGCTTGCCATGATCGTCATATGGATTTTGCAGTCGTTCAATTTTCAGCTTCATTTGGTTGAAGACAGTGCTGAAAGTATATTTGGCATCATCGGTCGATCAATCGCATTTGTATTTGCTCCGTTAGGATTTGGTGAATGGCGGGCAGCCATGAGTTTGCTCGTTGGGTTTGTGGCTAAGGAAGCGGTCGTTGGCACATTGGGTGTGTTGTATGGAGTTGGAGAAGCAGCCATTGAAAGTCCTGAAATGCTTGCTCAACCACTGCGTACAGTCTTTACCCCGCTGTCTGCTTACTCATTTATGATCTTTACACTATTGTATCTTCCTTGTGTTGCAGCTTTTGCAGCCATGAAACGAGAGATGAACTCATGGAAATGGACATTCCTTGCTGTTGGTTATCAAACTGGCATTGCATGGTTGCTGGCTTTTGTCGTTTATCAGATCGGATTTTGGATCATGGGTTGATTTATGGGTGACTTTATAGTATTAAGTATCTTAGCCATCATCGTGGCATTGATCATCAGAGGCATGATCAAACGCCGCAAACAAGGCATTTCTGTGGCATGCAAGAGTTGTTCCATCGTCAAGGAGCATAAAAGCAGCGATGAAATGCCGCTTTGGGTGGCAGAATACAAAAAGGGGAAGACCGATGAGTACGACGATTGATCTGCATGAGTTGACGGTGATCGAAGCAAAGGAAGAACTGGATCGATTTATGGATCGCCTGCCTATGGGGCAGTTGGAAGTGATCGTGATCCATGGATTTCATCAAGGAACGAGGCTTAAGAACTTTGTTTCAAAATATCATCATCCTCGCATCAAACGCAAACTTAAAACCATGAACAAAGGTCAAACGATCTTTGTTTGTGTCTAATTTTGCGTTGCCAAGTCTTTGAAATTGTGCTACTATGATTTAGCATTGGATGGACACTTAGCTCAGATGGGAGAGCACCTGCTTGACGTGC
>CALFEZ010000257.1 GCA_937957895.1 uncultured Erysipelotrichaceae bacterium | reverse complement strand
ATTGAATTTATCGAACGATTTTGCAAACATACTAAATCTCCTTTTCATGGCAAGCCCTTCATTTTGGAACTATGGGAGAAAGCTTTTATCGAAGTGGTGTATGGATTTGTTCGAAAAGCGACCGGAAGAAGACGATTCAAACGAGTCATCCTGCTGATCAGTCGTAAAAATGGAAAATCCACGTTGACTGCAGCTTTGGCTTTTACGGAACTGATGATGGGAAGTGGTGGAGCAGATATCGTTTGTTCCTCCAACGATGATGCCCAGGCTTCCATCATCTTTCTTGAGATCGGTGCCATGCGCGAGATGTTTGATCCAACCAGCAAACGAACACATAAAAACTTGCGATGGATCATCAATAAGAAAAACCGAAGTAAAGTCTTCAAACTCTCTGAGAAAACCCAAAACAAAGAAGGGTACAACATTGAGTTTGGGATCCTAGATGAGTCTCATGAGATGAAGGACAATTCGATTGCCAAACCAATCGAACAATCCCAATCCACCAAAGATGAACCACTCTTTATCAACATCACAACTGAAGGCTTTGTCAACGATGGGTATCTGGACAAAGAACTGCAGTATGCCAGGCGGGTCATGAACAAAGAGTATGAAGATGATACCTTGCTGGCCTGGCTGTATACCCAGGATAGTGAAGCTGAAGTATGGCAGGATGAAAGCAGTTGGACCAAGTCCAACCCATCGTTGGGACTCATTAAAAAAAGAGAGTATTTACGCGATCAGATCCACAAAGCCAAACTGGACAAAGGGGATCGCATGTATGTGTTAGCCAAAGACTTCAACATCAAACAAAACAATGCGGAAGCCTGGCTGATGGAACAAGATTACAACTACGATGCACGATTCAACATGGACGACTTTGTAGGGAGCATTGCTTTAGGAGCAGTGGATCTATCGGAAACAACGGATCTAACTTGTGCCAAAGTACTGTTGATGAAAAAGGGGGATCCTACCAAATACATTGCCACCCGATATTTCATCCCTGAAAGCAAAGTGGTGCAGGGCAGCATTGAAGATAAAAAGGACTATCTTGATT
>CALFEZ010000256.1 GCA_937957895.1 uncultured Erysipelotrichaceae bacterium | reverse complement strand
GTGTTCCGGATAAAGTGGATTGTAAAATCCATACTGCAGTATCGGTGCTGTAGGGTTCAACAGACGGATTTGCTGTAGGATAAATCCAAGATTATTGTAGTAGATCAATAATCGTGTATTGATTTCATCAAGTAAATCAAAAAGATCGAATTCAGAAAAGTCAACCTCTACCAAGTACCCGAGTACATCATTTCCACCGATGTTCAGCAAAATCACATCAGCTTGGGCGACAGTATTGCGATATCGGTTGTTGCTTAACAGATTGAAAAGCAAATCCTCGGAAGTCCAACCAGAAACAGCAAGGTTCTTTACACTAAATCCCATTGCATCCCCAACCAACTGGGGATAAGCCTCTTTTGAAACCAATCGCTGATTTAAAAGATTGGGTTTGATCGGATTATTCAATGTTCGAAACAGCCCATATCCTGATGTGATCGAGTCCCCCAAAGCAACAAGTATTGGTTCTTCATCAATGAAGTTCTGGCGATCGACCGAAGAAGCAGCTACCCCACCAGCACAACTCAAGACCAACATCCAAGTCAAAACAGCTGCAAAACTTTTTTTCAGCATCAAGCATCCTCCTTGATCGGGTTTCCCGATCCTCATGATTCTTTCGTCTTACAATAGTATGCTCATTATCATCAAAGATTTTGACACACGATCTTAAGCAGTGAACGAAAAAGGTTGATGAAAACTGACTGATCCGATTATCTTGTTGACAAACCCTTCATCGATTTTACTTGTTGATTCTTTGCTGATACGAGTTTGTATGTTTGATTCCATTATAGAACATCATAAATACTTTGACAATCAAATCGTTCATGTTTTCACGAACTTTCTTCAGAGTGATTTTTCCTGTCTCACTCATGATCCATTCTCATTTTTCATGATATCGTAACGTGTGTTGTGTACTCATGAAGTTGTATAACAGTAAGATGCACTTGTCTGATTTGTATCCGCAAACCACCATGCTTCTGATATAATTGATGGCAAAAGAAGTAAAAGGAGCTTACAAATGAAACATCTTGGCACACGCCCGCTTGAATCCGACAGGATCTTGTTAAGAAAGATAACTCTGGATGATGCACATGATATGTATCACAATTGGGCCAGTGATCCTGAAGTGACACGGTATCTCACTTGGTCTGCCCATCAGAGCATCGATGATTCCAAAGCGATTGTAGAAAGGATGGTCGCTTCCAATCAAAACATCGATGCATACATGTGGTGCATCCAGCACAAAGCCGACAACAAGGTCATCGGTACCATTGATCTTGTCTCTGTCAATGAACGAAATGAATGCGGTGTGATCGGGTATTGCATGTCTCGTGCTTATTGGGGACAAGGCATTATGAGTGAAGCTTTAAGCATGATCATGAAATATCTTTTCGAAGATGTCGGATTTCATCGGCTGGAGGCGACCTATTTGGTTGAAAACCCTGCCTCTGGTAAAGTCATGATTAAAAATGGCATGCTCCATGAAGGAACACAACGAAAGAAGTTCAAAGGTCATGATGGCGAGTTCCATGACCTTGCGTTATATGGCATTATCAAAGACGACTACTTCAACAAGTAGTCGTCTATTTTCTTAACTCTTCGACAAGCTTTCTGAAGTGCTCACCGCGTTGTTCAAAGTTGTCGTACTGATCAAAGCTGGCACAAGCCGGTGAGAAACACACGATATCCCCTTTGATTGCCATGTTGTGTGCTTGTTTGACAGCTTCGTCAAGATCATTTACCACGATCGCTTGTGGAAACAGCTCTTTGAGTTGGTGTTTTGTTTGGCCAAAAACGATCATGTGTTTGATTTTTGAAAGCAGTGGCAACAACTCATCGAATGGCAGTTTTTTATCATATCCCCCTGCCAAAAGGATGACGGGACGATCAAAAGCCTCGATCGCAACTTTCGTTGATGGTGGGTTGGTACCTTTGGAGTCATTGAAATACATCACGTCATCAACGGTGTCGACATACTCGATTCGATGCGGGACTCCTTTGAATCCGTGCAATGCTTTTTGGATGTATTTTGGTTTGATGCCCATACAAAAAGCCATGGAAGCAGCAATCAGAGCATTGGTGATGTTGTGAGTACCGACGACCTTGAGTTTTTTGGTATCAAAAAGCAAAACATCATTCAGGATAGCTTTGCCATCCTGAATCCATGCATCCGCTTTTTGTTTGACAGATACGGTGATGATTTTGGCATCGGTACTCTTTTTGGTCTTCAAAATAGTGCAATCATCGATGTTCAAGATGAAGAAATCACTTGGTTTTAAGTTATCCACGATCTTCCACTTTGCATCGTAGTACTCTTTGACATTTTTGAATACATCCAAATGATCTGGTGCCAGGGAAACAATGGTAGCAACATGTGGATGGAAGTGTCTGGTGTTGATAAGTTGAAAAGCCGCCACTTCGATCGCACCATATGCATGTTTGCGATGGCGGTTTTCATCGACGACAACTGACAAAGGAATACCGATGTTTCCGGCAACAAAGCCAAAGCTGGTTCCCAATTTCAATATTTCACCCAACATGGCCGTAGTCGTCGTCTTGCCGTTGGTTCCGGTGATCGCTCCGAGCTTCCATTGTGGAACCAATCGCTGAGCAAATTCCATTTCATTAGCGATGAAATTTTTCTTTGCCATGGCAACGACAAACGGATGATGATTTGGTACCCCCGGATTTTTTACGACCCAATCAAAATCCTGATCGATCAGACCAAGATTGAATCCACCATCATAGACGATGACACCCATTTCTGTCAGTTCTTGATGATCTTCCAACATTCGCTCATCAGTCAAAACGACATGAAATCCTTCATCGATGGCCAGACGAGCTGTTGCAGTACCACTTTTGGCTGCACCGATCACGCAAACTTTTAAACCCATAACGCACTCCATAGACCCAATATCAAGAAAATGAGCCCTAATAACCAAATAAACTGAACGACGGACTTTTCTTTCCACCCTGCAAGTGTAAAACTGTAGTGGATCGGTGTGTATGCAAACACACGTTTTTTAAACACACGCACAGAGATCTGTTGTATGACGACACATCCCGTCTCCCAGATCAACACTCCCGCCAAAAAAACAAAAGCTACTTCCACCTTGAGCAAAAAGGCGTAGGCAGCCATGATGCCACCCAATGCCAGTGAGCCCCCATCTCCCATAAATATCTTGGCTGGGAACATGTTGTACTTGAGATATGCCAACAATGACCCTACCAGGGTTGAACCCAACATGGTCATCTGAGGTTGCTGATAGACATGACTGATGATTGTCAAGCCACTCATGATCAAAAGTGAAACTCCAGCTGCTAGACCATCCATGCCATCCGTGATATTGACAGAATTGACAGAAGCCACGATCACAAATATCCCAAACATCACATATACAAACAGTGGAAGCGTCAAAAAGAACGTTCCCACAAGAGGTAGAGGAATAGCAATAGTGGAAGTGATCAGTGTCAACGAAGCAATCATGAAAAACAAAGCCAAACCAACTTGAACAAAAACACGCAGCTTGACCGGTAAACCATCGTTTTTGCCTTCTTTTGCGATTTTCTGATCATCGATCACACCCAACATGAAAAATCCCAAAAAAAGAAAGAGCGTCAACATGGTGGTTGGCTCGATTGTGATGTTGTATATGAAGATGGTCATGATAGTCGGAATAAGCACAAACAAAACACCACCAAACATGGGGGTCTTTTGTTTTTGTTGATATTCCTGCAGTGCATACTCACTGGTTGTCTGTGTGATGTTGCGAGCATGTAAAAATGCGATCCAGCGAGGATACGCAATGTAAGTCAAGACATAACTGACAGCGAAACCGCTTAAAGGGTAAATGATATCCATAACGCAGTTATTATATCAGAAAGCTCATGGATTGAGAGAACAAATTACTTCAATCGTCTGACCATCGATCATTTCCAAAGGTTTTAAACTCTGCTCGATGACCCATCCTTCTCCTTCGATCACGATATCAAGTCCCGTCAGCTGAGCCAAAGTTTGTACTTCTCTTTTTGAAAAGCCTGTAAGGTCGATCATGGTATTTTGTTCCTTGTTGGTGATCACAAACATCCTTGTGGTATTGATGATTTTATGGACTGCCAAAAAAGAGGATGCCACGATTGTCTGACCATCACCCCAAATGATGGCATTGAGGTTGTGTTCCGTTGCAAACTGCATAAAACTGCTTGTCGGACGATTGATAAAGTTTGGCAATGTCACGATTTCTGTTTTGACGGTGTCTGGTGTTGGCACTGTTTCACCGGGGGTAGCCATGTCGAATGTCATCATGATTTTTCGCAGAATCGATTGAACTGGTCCTGTTTCAACGTGAGCCATGTTGGATGTAGGTGCGATAAATCCATAGTACACCATGACTTTGGGGTCATCTGCCGGTAAACCGATCACTGCTGAATACAAGTTCTTATCAGTGCGATATCCATTTGGACCGATGATATGGGCAGTCCCTGTCTTAGCCAAAATGTCAACTTCGGGTATGTTATAAAAACGAGCAGTACCTTCATCTGCTGTAAGGCGCATCAAATCCTGTAACATGAGTGCTGTGTGTTGAGTGATCGGTCTGCCTGTGATCTCAACAGGAAACTCCTTTACGATCGACTTGTCAGTACTATCAAGTACTTTGTCGACTACCTTTGGCTTTACCATGGTACCATCGGAAAAAACAGCTGAGTATGCTTGCAGCATTTGCAAAGTGGTGACGGTTGATCCTTGTCCGTAACCGGAAGTTATCATTTCGATGGGATATGTGAATACTTTCTGACCTGCACTTTCAAGTATTCCGGTTGCCTGAACTGGTCTGAAAAAACCGAATCGTTCTAGATAAATCTCATATTCCTTGGGAGAAATGGAAGTTGTGAGCATGTGGCCAATGGCAGTATTCAAAGACAATGAATAAGCCTGATCCAGTGTAACGTTTCCATAATCCCTGCGTCCGGCATTGTAAATGCTGGAGGATGCTTTGGCAAAGCTATCGACCCTGATAGGCAAGCCATTTTGAATACCCATATGGAACACTCCGCTAGGATATGTTAGATCGCCATTGTATTTTCCAAGGTCCATGGCTGCTGCATAGACGAATGTTTTCATTGTCGATCCAGGTTCGATGTTATGTTGAGAAATGACATTTACATAGTCCGTGATGTTGATGGCATTGGGATCAAATGAGGGAGCATGCCCCCACCCCAGTATGTTGCCGGTATCCACTTCCATGACCGCTCCCCAAACAAGTTCTGCTTTTCTTTGTAGCATCGTTTGTTCAAATGCGAGTTCCAGTACTTCCTGTATTCCCTTATCCAATGTCAGTACCAGTGTATCTCCATGGATGGCAGGTTCTTCTTCATAGTACATGTCTTTGTACACAAAACCACTGCGATCTGTCTGAAATCGACGCCACCCGTTGGTTCCGGTCAATGTTTGATTGAAAGTCGCTTCCAAGCCCATGCGTCCAGTGTTCGCTCTGAGGTTCTCATCGTATTGGGAGAAGCCGATGAGATGAGACGCAAAAACACCCTGCGGATAATTGCGGGATACCATGGACTCGAAAGCGACTCCAGATAGGTTTAGCGCTTCGATATCATTTTTTTGTTGCAATGTTAGATTACGTCCACGAACTCCCAGTTCGGTTTGATACAGATCCTTTTCAAGGTGAGCGATGATGGCATTGACATCCATGTTCAAAATGGGAGCCAATGCAATCGCTGTATCGTGTATGTCCACCACATGAGCTGGTTGGTTGTTGGGACCAAATCGGTTTTTATCAAGGTAAAGGATGATTTTATAACGAAC
>CALFEZ010000255.1 GCA_937957895.1 uncultured Erysipelotrichaceae bacterium | reverse complement strand
CGATGCCAAGGCGGATTCTGCCAACCAAGAGTTTTGGAAATCCTTCACAAAGAACTTGAAGTTGATCCTTACGATATTTTGCTTGAAGAAGAGGGAAGTCTGATTCTTAAGAAGTTGAAGGAGACTAACAATGTATGATTGCGTCATTATAGGTGGGGGGCCAGCTGGACTCTCTGCCGCTGTTTCAGCATTTGAAAACGGCGTTAGAAACATCCTGATTTTGGAACGTGATAAAGAACTTGGAGGAATCCTCAATCAATGCATCCACAATGGTTTTGGTATCCATGAGTTCAATGAGGAACTCACAGGTCCAGAATATGCCGAAAGATTCATTGAACTTGTAAAGAAAAATAACATTGAATTTCAACTTAATACGATGGTAATCGATATTCACCATCATGATGTCAATAAACATGTTACTGCAATATCGAGAGAACATGGTTATCAGAAAATCGAAACAAGGTCCATCATACTTGCAATGGGTGCAAGAGAAAGAACAAGATTCATGATCCACATCCCAGGAACAAGACCTTCTGGAATCATGACCGCCGGAACTGCACAAAGATATTTGAACATAGAGGGGTACATGGTAGGAAAAAAGGTGATTATCCTTGGTTCAGGTGACATTGGTTTGATCATGGCTCGTCGACTGACACTGGTGGGTGCAAACGTTTTGGGAGTACTTGAAATCGAACCCCATTCCAATGGTTTGACACGCAATATCGTTCAATGTTTAAATGATTATAACATACCTTTGCTGCTGTCTCACACGATAGTAAGAATTCACGGAGATCGTCGCATTGAAGCAGTCACGATTGCAAAGGTTGATATGCACAAAGTACCAATCAAAGCAACTGAAGAGATCATTCCATGCGATACATTGCTTTTATCAGTAGGCTTGATTCCGGAAAATGAATTATCCAAAAAGATACTAATAGACATGGATGTCAGAACCAAGGGTCCAATCGTCAATGAGTCGATGCACACCAATGTGGACGGGATCTTTGCATGTGGCAATGTTGTTCATATTCATGACTTAGTGGATTATGTATCGATGGAAGCAAGCAAAGCTGGCAAAAACGTGGCAAAATATCTTTTGAAATCCACTAAAGAACCACTATCCATTGAAGTTAACAATGGTACCAATGTTTCATATACCGTTCCCCAAGTTATCCAGAAAATTTACTCAGATGATCTTATTGATATCATGTATCGAGTAACAAAAGTGATAAAAAAAGCATCAGTAAATGTAATAGACCAATCGAATGGGACTATTATAAAAAAAATACCAAGAATCAATATGGCTCCAGGTGAAATGGAGAAAGTAAGATTAAAATTGAATGATCTTATGCAAGTTGAAAGAAGTATTAAGATTGAAGTAGTAGAAAGGGAGTGATCGAGTTGTCGGAAGATATAAAAGAAATGATATGCATTGTTTGCCCTCAAGGATGTAAACTTCAAGTAAGATATAATTCTAAGACAAATGACTATTACATATCCAATCATAAATGTGATCGTGGTCCAGTTTATGCAAAGAAAGAATTGATCAATCCAACCCGTTTTCTTACTGCTACTGTCAAAATTGAGGAAGGCTTTCACCAAAGACTACCTGTCAAATCATCGAAGGAAATACCAAAAGGTCTAATCACTGATGTGATGCAAATCATAGATAAAGTTACTGCACGAGCTCCCATCAAACTGGGAGAAAAGGTGATTGAAAACATCCTGGATACAGGAATAGACATCGTAGCCACCAGATCGATGAGTATGAAGTAGTTTTGAAGT
This sequence comes from uncultured Erysipelotrichaceae bacterium, assembly GCA_937957895.1. Lineage (GTDB taxonomy): Bacteria > Bacillota_I > Bacilli_A > Erysipelotrichales > Erysipelotrichaceae > UBA6182. The sequence goes on along the minus strand of CALFEZ010000255.1, from coordinate 1,497 downwards.
TTTTTATATAACTGTTAAAAAACAATTGTTGATATATATCGATTGATTGTTTTTTTTATGTTTATCTTGTATAATGTCTACAACAATATCAATCAATACAGAAAGGGTAAGGCTATTTTATAGTCACTTCACACATATGTTAGTTAGTCAAAGACACCAATATATTATTGAACAGCTTGAAAAAAATGGAACTGTACTTACCAATGATCTTATTCGAGAGCTCAAAGTATCTCCAGCTACCGTCAGAAATGATTTAACACATCTAGAAGCAAAGGGATTACTTAGAAAGACCTATGGTGGTGCGCTTTCCATCGAAGGAAAAGCATTCAATTATACAAATTTCCATTATAGAGAACAAATCAATCTGGATTTGAAAGACGCTATCGTCGATCATGCAGTCAAATACATCCATGACGATCAAGCAATCGTCTTAGATGCCTCTACGACATGTTTAGCACTTGCATTACGATTGTCAACATTCCGAAGATTGACGGTAATAACCAATGGGATATATACACTTCAAGCTCTAAAAGAAATGCCAAACGTCACCGTCATCGTTGTGGGAGGCATCGTTACCAAAGGTTCGGGATCGATCGAGGGCATGCTTGCTGAAGACATGCTAGGCAATATAAATGTAGACGTAGCCTTTTTCTCGGGACATGGCTTCAACCTTCAATCAGGTATCACTGACTTCAACTTTTATGAGGTTGAGCTAAAAAGACTTATGCTCAAGCGATCTAAAAAAGTCATTGGACTGATCGATTCTACAAAGCTAGGTCAAAACTCAACTGGTACATTTGCAAAAAAAGAAGATATCGAATTGATCATAACAGATAACCGATACAATCAAGAGTTGATTGATGAGTATCGTGAAGCCGGTGTAAAGATTGAGGTCGTCGAGGTATAGAAATTAGGTGACTCCAACTAGATTGATCTTGTTTAAAAAATCGGACATCATATCTATGTAGTTTACATTCAAGTAACCTTTTTCTTTGAAACAATACTATTATTAGTTATAGTTTACACAATGTATGTGGTTGATTTATATAATATAAGCATCGAATATCGGAGGAAAATCATGTTAAGAGTATATAATAGTCGAGTCTTGTACAGGCATCAGCGATTTTTGAAAGCATTAGTGATTTCAATGCCGCCAGCAATCATGATGATACTGATCATCACTCTTCTACAATCAATTTTTCCCTTTACATTTAGCTTTTATTATATCTTTGTTGGGATGATACTAGGGAAATTCATACAAAAAACCGGAAGGGGAGTACAGGTGCATTTCTCAATATTGGCTGCAACACTTACCCTGTTTGTTTTCTATTTAGCTGATGTTTCAACTATCATGATCGTGTATAAACTTGAATGGGAGAATATCAATCAATACGAACCATCAGTTTGGTTAGCGGCACTTCGATTATGGGGTTTAGGAACGACCAATATATGGAATCTTTTGTCATTTCTGTTTAGGATCGCAGGTATCTATTATGC
>CALFEZ010000254.1 GCA_937957895.1 uncultured Erysipelotrichaceae bacterium | reverse complement strand
ATACGCAACTAAGGAGTGGTCAAGCCACTCCTTGTGGTTTGTTATGGAGGGATCATCGTGGATCTTGAAAAGTTGAGGCAACAGCTTGAGCCTATTTTTAAAAAGCATGATGTCATCTTGTATGACCTAGCATGGAAAAAAATGCATCATGAGAAGGTGTTGGAGATCGCCATCTACAAAAAAGACGTACCGACCGATATCGAAACTTGTACGGCAGTGTCTTACGAGGTTTCAGAACTGCTTGATCATCTGAATGCCTATGATTATCCATATATTCTGGATGTATGCTCAGCAGGCATCGAACGAGAACTGAAGGATAATCAGCAGATACAGGATGCTTTGTATCAATATGTCAATGTCAAGGTGGATCATCCCATCAACAATCTTCATGTCATCGAGGGAAAACTTTCCAAGATAACTGACACGACGATTGAAGTGTTGTATCGAGACAAACACAAAGAAATCAATGCTACCATCGAAAAAAGCAATATAAAGAAGATTCGAATGGCAGTCAAGGTATAAGAGGAACTAACATGAATGTCAAAGATTTAGTCAACGCGATCACGGCCATCGAAAGTGAGCGCAACATCAGCAAGGATATCGTATTGTCGGCACTTTCAGAAGCGCTTATCAAAGCATATCGCAAGCACATAGAGATTCCCGATGCATTGGTTCGCGTCAATATCGATCAACAATCAGGAGAAGTCTCACTCTATCAGCAATATCAGATCGTTGAAACCGTCGAAGATGACGAGTTGGAGATCTCGATTGAGCGCGCACGAAAAACCAACCAGGATTATCAGGTTGGGGACATGTACGAGGTAGAACAAGATGTCGATGAGCTTGGTAGAGCTGCAGCACTGCTGGCAAAAAACGTGTTGAAGCAAAAAATACGTGAGGCAGAAAAAACAGCGATTTACGAGGAATATGCTGACAAACTTGATGAGATGGTCATTGGCCAGATCGAATCGGTGGAAGAAAAATTCGTAGTCGTAAACTTAGGGAAAACGTTAGCCATGATGCCCAAAGGTGCCCAGATGCCCAATGAGCGTTATGTTGAAGGACAAAAGCTCAGAATGGTCATCACAGAGGTAAATCGTGAAACCAAAGGAGCACAAGTGTTAGTTTCGCGCGCTGATGCCAAGTTGGTCCGAAGACTTTTCGAACGTGAAGTCCCCGAGATCTACGAAGGGATCGTTGAAATCAAAGCGATTGCTCGCGAAGCCGGTGAAAGAACAAAGATCGCAGTGTATTCCAAAAATGAGAATGTCGATCCCATCGGTGCTTGCATAGGCCCAAGAGGGGCACGTGTACAGGTCGTCATCGAAGAGTTACGTGGTGAGAAAATCGATATTTTCCAATGGAGCGACAATGTACCTGAACTGATCAAAAACGCTCTTGCTCCTGCTCAGATTCTTGCTGTTTTCCCAGCAGAAGACAAAAAAGGATTGACAGTTATCGTTGAAGACAACCAACTGTCACTGGCTATCGGAAAAAAAGGAAAGAATGCCCGTTTGGCTGTTAAGCTGACCGGTTTGAAAATAGATATCAAATCACGTACGGAAATCGAAGAGCTTGGTGTGGATTGGGTGTCCCTGCACGATGCATATCAAAGAGAGATCGCACAAAAGCTTTCTGTTGAGATGATTCCTGCTGTAGAACCAGAGGTTGTTAAAGTTCCTGAGCCAATGATACTCGAACCAACACCACTACCAGGACCAACCCCGATCCCGGAAGACACCTTTGTTGGTCCGGAACCGGATGTGCAATCTCCTGTACAAACCATACCGCTTCCAGAGGAAACGACACAACCTGCTGAGGAAAAGAAAACAGTGCCAGTGGAACAAGTGGCAAAACCACAACCATCCGAACCAAAACCGGTGGAAAAACGTGTCAAACGCGAAATCAAGCCACGTACCGGATATGTTTCCAAATTTGAAAAACTCGCAGATGCTTCTACCGTAGACAAAAAAGAACAAACTGCAGTCAAACGCAAATACAAAGACAAAGAAGAACACGAACCAAAGATCGATGTCGTAGAGATCCTAAAGCACAAAGATTATGAAATCAAACCAGAGTATACTGAGGAAGAGCTTGAAGAAATCCGCAGACAGGAAGAGGACGAGCGTGCTTCATCCTGGATCGAAGATGACATCGACTTCGATGAGTTTGATGATTATTACGAGGAAGAGTGATCCGTATGCCTAAAAAAATCCCCTATAGAAAATGCGTCGCAACTTTAGAAAGCC
>CALFEZ010000253.1 GCA_937957895.1 uncultured Erysipelotrichaceae bacterium | reverse complement strand
ATGAACATGTTTCGGTATCACGAATCATCCAAGGTACCATGAACTTTAATAAAAAAGGCATGAATGCCGAAGATGTCAGAGAGCTGATGTTGCATCGTATCAGTCATGGTGTGACTACGTTTGATACTGCTCAAATCTATGCAGACTATCAGAACGAGATACTTATTGGCCAAGCACTGAAGATCGATCCTTCATTAAAAGATCAAATCCAGATTATCACAAAAACCGGGATCACTCTCAAAAGTTCCGGAGCTTCTTTGAATCATTACGACACCACAAAAGCAAATATCATCAAAAGCTGTCAAGAGAGTCTTGAAAAGCTAGGTGTCGATGTCATCGATGTTTATTTGATCCATCGTGAAGATCCACTGATCAACCATCAGGAAGTTGCTGAAGCATTGGATCATTGTTTTGAAAAAGGATATATCAGATCTTATGGTGTATCTAATTTTGATCCATTCAAGTTTGGTGCACTTAATTCAAAAACTAATCGAAAGTTGATCACCAATCAAATAGAGTTTTCATTGACTTGTTTTGAACATATAGATAATGGGAACATGGACTATCTGCAACAAGAGAACGTGAAACCTCTGTTTTGGTCTCCGCTTTCAGGTGGTCGTTTAGAGAACCCTCAGGATGAAACTACAAGAGAGATCGTTGATAGGTTGGAATCATTTGCTTTGAAGTATGGTGTTAGTAAAGAAGCACTGATCTTGGCATGGTTGATGCATCATCCTGTGCATGGTGCACCGATTATAGGTACTACAAGAAAAGACCGTTTTGAATCCTTACTTGAATCAATGAAAGTGAGCATTGATCACGAAGATTGGTATGCGATGTATTTGTTAAATCAGGCAAGAAGATTGAGATAGCATATAGATCTGGAGTCGGTTTTCTTTGCTATCCTAGTTATAATCCTACTTCTTTTTATGTCATAATGTGATTATCAAACTGGAATATTTACGTCGATTCTTGATTTCCACAATTTTGACAGAATTTCCTTTTTGTTAACCGATCACCGCAGAATGAACAAAAAATGATTGAGGTGCTCCTATTCCCAAATCCAAACTTAGTGCTCCCGCATGAACTAATATAACATTTCCCACCGTTATCCAGTGTACCTCCACAATGAACACAATACAGTCTAGGTCTCTTTTTGTTTTGATATGTTGAATATTTTTCGATTTTGGCTGGATTATAGTAATCATTTTTTGGCAAGTTCGTTGCAGGTTCAATCTTCTTCAACTCACTATGATCAAGATTAACGTTTACTGCCCCTAAATTC
>CALFEZ010000252.1 GCA_937957895.1 uncultured Erysipelotrichaceae bacterium | reverse complement strand
ATAACGGTTGTTGATCCACGTCAACTTAGAGACATCGAACATCGATGGTGATTTTGATAATCTTGTCTCATCAAACTGAGCGATCAGCTCTTCTTTGGTGAAAATCTCCTGTTCACCGATCGGAGACCATCCCAACAAAGCCATAAAATTGAACATGGCTTGTGGAAGGTATCCCATCTCTTTGTATTGACTCATGTATTGCATGATCGAGTGATCTCGTTTGGATAGTTTTTTGCGTTGTTCGTTGACTATCAGGGTCATGTGACCAAACTTCGGAGGTTGCCAGCCATAGATGTCATAGAGCATCAGTTGTTTTGGGGTATTGGACAAATGTTCTTCCCCTCTGAAGACATGTGTGATCTTCATCAGATGATCATCGATCACGACCGCGAAATTATAGGTGGGTATCCCGTTTTGTTTGATCAAGACCCAATCTCCGATATCCTTGGATTCAAAAGATACATGTCCACGGATCAAATCATCGAATGCATAAGTCTTGTTTTCGGGAACTCGAATGCGGATGGTGTACGGAAGTCCTTGTTGTTCTTTGGTTTGACTTTCTTGTTTGGACAAATGAAGACATTTACGATTGTATTTGGTGGCAGCAACCCCGGCATCTTTTTGTTTTTGGTAATCTGCTTCCAACTCATCTTCCGTGCAGTAACATTTGTATGCATGTCCTTGATCCAACAATTGCTTAGCATACTTTTGATAAATGTCCAAGCGCTCCATCTGACGGTAAGGTCCTGCCTCTTTGGGATTGACCGGTGATTCATCGGGTTCGATCCCCAACCACGAGAGATACGCCATCTGTGAGGCTTCTCCCCCTTCGACATTACGGGCAATATCCGTATCTTCGATACGCAAAATAAAATCACCGCCATAATGTTTTGCAAACAAGTAATTGAACAATGCCGTCCTGGCATTGCCGATATGAAGATGCCCGGTCGGTGATGGGGCATATCTGACTCTGACTTTGTTCATGTTTCGATTTCCTTTACTGATACGATGGCTTGAGCCATGATTCCTTCACGACGTCCGACAAATCCCATGTTTTCCGATGTCGTTGCTTTGACGTTGACTCTTGACGGATCGATGTGAAGCACGTTGGCAATGTTGTTGGTCATGGCATCGATATATGGTGCCAACTTTGGTTTCTCCAAGATGATAAGGCTATCGATGTTGTTGATCGAAAAGCCATGAAGTTGGATGATCGAAAAAACAGTCGAAAGCAACACCATGCTGGAAGCATCTTTGTATTGCATGTCGGTATCCGGGAAATGGGTACCCAGATCACGAAGCCCGCAAGCTCCCAAAATGGCTTCAGCGATCGCATGCAACAAAACATCCCCATCGGAATGTCCCAGACACCCTACCGGATGTTCGATATGTACTCCACCCAAGATCAATGGTCTTCCTTCTACCAACTGATGGATGTCTGTTGATTGTCCTACTCGCATTGGACTCACCTGCCTGTCGTTATTATACAACATCTATTGAAATAGCGATAAAAAAAGGGCAGTGCCCTTAGATTTTCAAGAATTTCTCGACATCGATCACGAAGATGGTGGCACCGCCAACTTGTACTTCGACAGGAAAGGCTGCGTATCTTCCAATATCATACGATGCGGTGGAAGGTACGACTTCGGTCCTGCGTTTACTTTCGCTTCCGATGATCTCGATCGCATGTTCTACCTTATCATCATCCGTTCCTACGATGATCGTGGTGTTTCCTGAACGCAAAAAGCCTCCGGTCGTTGCCAATCGTGTGACTGAGTAGTTTTCTTTGGTCAATGCTGCAGAAACACTCGCACTGTCATCATTGGATACAATGGCTAAAACAAGTTTCATAATCCATCCTCCTTGATACTATTTTATCACACTTCTTGTTAGGCAACATACTCATATGTTTATACGTTGAATCTAAAGTACAGTACATCCCCATCCACGACTTCATAGTTTTTTCCCTCGACACGCAGCTTGCCTGCCTCTTTCAGGGCGTTTTCGTTTCGGTATTTCATGATATCGAAGTAGGAATATGCTTCGACTCGAATGAATCCTCGTTCAAAATCAGAGTGGATGATTCCTGCACATGCCGGAGCTTTCGATCCCTTTTTGAATGTCCATGCACGCACTTCTTTATCCCCCACAGTGAAGAATGTGGCAAGATCAAGTAGTCGATATGTGCTGATGATGATCTGATCCAATCCGGAATGCGTGATGGAAAGCTCATGAAGCAACTCTTGTTTGTCGTGCTTATCCAATGATGAGATCTCTTCTTCGACTTTGGCACAGATGGGAATCACCTGGGCATTGCGTAAAGATGCATACTCGACGACTTTGTTATAATAGTCATTTTTTGAAGGATCCACGACATTGTCTATATCCATGTTGGCAACATAGATCACGGGTTTTGCTGTTAGCAGGTGAAATCCGTGGATGAGTTTTCTTTGTTGCTCATCCAACGACATCGATGAAACAGGAAGACCCTGTTCAAGAACAGGTTTGATCTTATTGAGTACGTCCAGTTCAAAAACAGCATCTTTGTCATTGCTCTTTGCTTTTCTCTGCACTTTTTCGATACGATTTTCAATCGTTTGAAGATCAGCCAATCCGAGCTCCAGTTCAATGATCTCGATATCTCGGATAGGATCGACGGTACCTTCGATATGAATGATGTGTTGATGATCAAAACAGCGTACCACATGCACGATCGCATCCACTTCCCGAATATGCGAAAGAAACTTGTTTCCAAGTCCTTCCCCTTTGGAAGCACCTTTTACCAAACCGGCGATATCCGTAAATTCAAACGACGTCAAAATAGCTTTTCGTGGTTTGAAAAGCGCTTCAAGATGATATAACCGTTCGTCCGGAACTTCGACCACTCCCACGTTGGGACTGATGGTTGCAAACGGATAGTTCTCTGATTCTACTGCTGAATTTGTGATGGCATTGAACAATGTCGACTTCCCGACATTGGGCAATCCCACGATACCTGCTTTTAAGGACATACACTCACCTTCTTACCGCAGTTAAGTGTACACAATCAAACACGTTTATTCAATCATTATTTTCGGCCTTTTGGATGATCTTTTTGAGCCTCTTTTCAAAATCAGGACGCTCAAACATCACCACAGCCCCACATCCCAGACATTTGACTTTGATATCCACACCCATGCGAATGATCTGCCAATGTTCTGACATGCGGCATGGATGGTTCTTTTTGAGTTGTACGATATCATTCAACTGATACTGCATTTATCTGATCCTCTCTCTGTAAGCTTGCATGGTGTTTTCAAGCAACATGGCGATCGTCATCGGACCGATCCCTCCGGGAACCGGTGTCACATAGGAAGCGATGTCATAGCATGCCGGATCGACATCACCGGTCAATTTGTTGTCTTTGGTTCGGTGGATCCCAACATCGATCAAAATGACATTGGGTCGAAGCCATTCTCTTTTGATAAGATGCATCACTCGGACTGCAGCCACGATCACTTCGGATTGAAAACAAAGTTGTTCGAGATTTGTTGTTTTGGAGTGGGCGATCGTCACTGTGGCATTGGCATTGACCAAAAGTTGAGCCAAAGGTCTTCCTACCAGATGGGACCGACCGATGACAAGCACTTTTTTTCCGGTCAAATCGATCTGATATGCCTTGATCAGTTCCATCACCCCCTTCGGGGTCGCAGGAATGAAGGTAGGTTGTCTTAGATGCAGTTTCCCCACGCTCAGCGGATGAAACCCATCGACATCCTTTCTTGGATCGATGCGAAGCATGATTTCCTGCTCATTGAGATGTCTTGGCAAAGGCAGCTGTACCAATATCCCGTCAACTGTGTCATCATCATTGAGTTTCTGGATTATTTGCAGCAGTGCTTCCTGCGTCGTATCTTCATCCATTTTGTGTGCGATCGAGATGATCCCCACTTGCTCACATGCTTTTTGTTTGGATGCCACATAAGTGGC
>CALFEZ010000251.1 GCA_937957895.1 uncultured Erysipelotrichaceae bacterium | reverse complement strand
ACCCGTGAATGCATGCGTGAAAGGCATGTGAGTTAACCGTTTCTCCAACGGGCCGCTTCTGGCGCCTGAAACAGGACTCGAACCTGTGACCAACCGGTTAACAGCCGGTTGCTCTACCTACTGAGCTATTCAGGCGAGTGCTTATAAAATATATCATAATCTTGTTTTTTATGCAAGACCATTCTGCCGTTTTTCCGTGATTTCCTTTTAGGGGCTAAAATAGCCTGATTTGTTTATTTCTCGGGAAATCTTTATAATGAAATCAACAGTGAAAACGAGGTGTTTTTATGAACAAACTCAAACGATTGGCTGCATATATCGAAGCAGTTGCCAACGAAGATACGCACGTATCGACATACAGACAATATGAACAAGACATCAAAAGTGTCACAGCGGATGAGCTGTTCGATCTGTTTTACGATCGCTTGAAAAACGGAGAGAACCAAAAAGATGTGTTGAAATATCTTGATAAGCTGATCCACGTGTTTTATCAAAGTTTAAAACACAAGTTGGTCGAAGTGCCCAAAGACTCCTTTTTGGATCATCTGGATCAGGAAAACCAACAACTTGAAGAGCGATTGAATGCAATCAAGAACTTGCTGAAAGAGCATGAGATCGAAAAGATCCATACAGAGCTGCTTCCACGATTCAAGGAGTTGCTTGCTTTTGATGCTCATTATCAAAAGAAAGAGAACATCTTGTTTCCGTTTTTAGAGAAAAAAGACAAGAAGTTTGAAGGATTCAGCATCATGTGGTCATTGCATGATCAAACACGACGATCCTTAAAGGAAGTCATCCGACTTCTTTCATCGGACACGATCGATGTGCATGCCATCAACCAGGCGATCGGACGTTACTTTTTTGATGCATTTGGACTCATCCAAAAAGAAGAGTCGATCTTGTTTGTGGTGACCATGGAGCGTTGTTCTGCCAATGAGTTGGAGCACATGCGTGAGCAAAGCTTTGAATATGATTTCTGCTTTATCAAAACTCCCACATATCGCAAAGTCGAAACTCTCCATCTCAGTTCAGATCAGTGGCTGTATAGCACCGATACCGGTGCGATGACACACGATCAACTCACGATGTTTTTGAGTGTGCTTCCCTTTGACTGCACTCTGATCGATGAACACAACAAAGTCATCTACTTCAACAAACCCAAAGATCGTTTCTTTCCGCGCTCTCCGGCAGTGATCGGACGCGATGTCCGCAACTGTCATCCTGCGGACAGTGTCGATGTGGTCGATCGTATCATTGATGCTTTTAGAGAAAACAAAAAGGATGTGGCAACCTTTTGGATCGACTTCAAAGGTAAAAAGCTGCTCATCCAGTATTTTGCTTTAAAAGATGATCACAACACCTACAAAGGCACAGTCGAAGTGACACAGGATATCACGGAGATACTGACGATCGAAGGTCAGCGAAGGTTGTTGGACTGGGATTAGGCTCATTGAGCCTTTTTTTGTGCAATGACGATCGTGGCATAACTTTCAGATGTCCATAAGCTCTGATCAAATCCACCAAACCACGTGATGATAGAAAAACCGACAGACTCAAGAAAGTCGTTGAGATCTGCTTGTCTTAATGGATATAGATTGACATGTTGAACGTGTACTTCGTTGGTCTGTTTATCAGTGAGGATCGTTTCAAAGACGATATGATCGGCATGATGATGATAATGGCGTTTCATCGACACCAGCGGATGATCGATCGTCGGCAATGCTGTCACCTTCTGATCGAGCACTCTGTCATAATTGATGATTTGGATCATCAGTATGCCCTGATCGGTCAACAGATCAGACCAATCCTTGATGGCTTGTTGGACTTGGTGGTTGTCGATGTGGACAAGGGTGTTGCCAAAGCATGTGATCACATCGATGTCATGGATGTCTGGATGGTCGATTTGACGCATGTCCATGGCATAAAACATGTGTTCAGGCAAAAGCTGTGTTGCTTTTTGGACCATGGTCTCATCCAGATCGATACCGATCACCTGATGAGAAATCTGAGCAAGGATGGATGAAGTATGGCCGATCCCACAGCCAATATCAAGACTGCGCTCAACGGGTGTCGTGATCATGGATGTGATCAAAGCTTCTTCATTTTTATTATATGGAAAGATGTACTGGAAGTACTTGCTTAAGGTAGTGTAAAAACTCATGCTTGCCTCCTATAGATCTATGATCTCATCGATGGTAAGGTTGTTGATCCACTTTTCCTTTTTGACCAGTCGATAGGCAAAAGCCAACTTGATAAAATCGGTGCTTTGTCCGACAAGATACAATACGAAAATATTGAACTGCGTCAGATATGCAACAAGCCCGACGACCGGTATGTTGATCACCCACATAAACCCGGCATCCATCATGAGCGTTGATTTCATGTCCCCACCGGCACGCAAAATAAAGTAACATTCGGCCGTACCCATGTATATCCAAAACATCACCGACATGATCCGCAGCATGGTAGCTGCGATGTGCTGTGAGGCATCTGAGACATTATATAGTAAAGGAACGAAGAAACTGGCTCCAAACATGGCCATTCCGAAGATGACAGCGAGCATCGTTGAAAACCCGAGCATCTGATATCCATGTTTTTTGGCTACATCTAGTTGATTGGCACCGAGTGGTTGAGAGATCATGATGGTCGTAGCGACTGACATTCCTCCAAACAAAACGAAAAACAGATCAGCAGTCGTTGAGGCGATGGAGATCCCGGCAATGACTTCGGGTCCCCGTGTAGCATAAAATTTAAACAGCGTTGCCATACCAAAGGACCATAAAATCTCATTGGTTGTCAATGGCAGTGCTTTTAGCGAGATCTTTTTGATATTCTTGGCTGAGATCAAAAAGAGATCGACCAATCGTGTCGAAAAATGAAACACGCGATGCTTCATGATCACCAACAGGATCATTGCTTCGATGACCCTTGAAGTCACGGTCGCGATGGCTGCACCAGTGATGCCCATGGCAGGAAAACCAAAGTGACCAAAGATAAGGGCATAGTTGAGCACCACATTGACCGAAACCGCAAAGATACCGACATACAGTGGGATCTTGGTCTCACCTACGGCCCGCATCGCACTGGCGATCGAACCTGTCAAAGCAAAGGGTAAGATGGAAAAAGCAGCGATCGTGATGTATTTGGTACCTTCTGCCAATATCATCGGATCATCGGTAAAAAACGTCAACACTGCCAACGGATTGAAGTAAGCGATCGTAAAAAATACAAGCGTGACCAATACCGATGTCACGATCGAAAAGCGGAAAGTCTGTTTCATGTTTTCTTGATCTTTGGCACCGAAGTATTGGGCAATAAAGACCGCAGAAGCAGAAAGGATACCGATCAAGGCAAACAGTGCCACCATAAAGAAGCGGTTGGACGTTGCCACGCCACCTAAAGCTGCGTCACCCAGTTGTCCGATCATCAGGTTATCGACCAGGTTGAGGGAACTTGTGACCAGTTGTTGCAACATCAAAGGGATCGCCACAGTGATGACTTGTTGATAGAAGTGTTTGTCGGCGATGAACTTGTGAAATCTTCCCATGGTTTACCTATAAAAAAGACGATGGATCACCATCGTCCTTGCTTGTAATCTGGTGGAGCTTATCGGGCTCGAACCGATGACCCCCTGCGTGCAAGGCAGGTGCTCTCCCAACTGAGCTAAAACCCCATTGATTCAAAAGAATTGGTGGGCCTGAATGGACTCGAACCAACGACCTCACCCTTATCAGGGGTGCGCTCTAACCACCTGAGCTACAGGCCCAATTCTCATCGAATGCCTTATAAATATATCATCATCACGCCTAACTGTCAACAAATTTGAGGTAGTTTCACCAAAGAAAAAACCGCATTTGGAAGTGCGGTTTATGATTCTAACGTTTCGAGAATTGTGGTGCTCTTCTGGCGCCTTTCAATCCGTATTTCTTACGTTCTTTGACACGTGGATCACGTGTGACAAATCCGGCTGCTTTGAGCTTTGGACGATAATCATCACTGGCTCTAAGCAATGCACGAGTGATGCCATGACGGATCGCTCCTGCCTGTCCGGCATGACCGCCGCCATACACGTTGACATTGACGTCCCAGGTTCCCAGGGTTTCTGTCAATTCCATCGGAGAGCGAACGACCATCCGTAATGTCTCAAGTGGAAGGTACTCTTCTAAGGTTTCGCCATTGACGGTGATGCTGCCAGTTCCAGGTGTCATGTAAACACGTGCCACGGATGACTTACGACGTCCGGTGCCATGATACACCACAGCTTGTTTTTTCTTTGCTGCCATAGATTCTCCCTTCTACCCTTTGATCTTCATTTCCACCGGCTGTTGAGCCTGATGGGGATGTTCATTTCCTGTATAAACAAACAAATGTTTGCGTTGCTTGTCGCCCAATTTGGTATGAGGCAACATGCCATGGATCGCTTTTTCGACCCACTCGACCGTATACTTGTCACGCATCAATCTGGTTGAGCGGACACGCAGGCCTCCTGGGTATTGCGAATGATTGTAATATTTCTTCGTTTCGTCTTTGTTTCCAGTTACAATTATCTTGTCTGCATTGATGACGATGACAAAGTCACCGGTATCGACATGTGGTGTAAAAGTTGGTTTGTGTTTTCCTCTTAATACCGTTGCAACTTCACTTGCAAGACGTCCCAAAGTCTGGTTGGTACCATCAACGACATACCATTGACGGACCACTTCATTTGGTTTGGCCATAGTAGTTTGGCGCATATTCAATCCTCCTAACCAAAAGTAGTTTCCGGGGCTACAATTGGCATAAAGTGCCAACTACAATAATATATCAAACAGCACCCAACGTCAAGTTAAATCCCATTTATTTCTGCTTGCTTATGCTCTTTTTGAGTGCATTTTCCCCATATGACCTTTTGTGCTTCATGATGTCTTTTATTAAGGGTAAAACCGGGAAAATCACCCATTGCCAATCGATGTCAACTGACTTACAAATCGATCTTTTCAACAAGATTCACACCGATCTTTTGCAGATATGTGACAGCTTGTTCGCGGGTTTTTAGATCCAGAAGATGGGATGGACTGTGAGCATCCACACCGATGATCGTGAGATTGTTGTTTTTGGCTGCGATCTGCCAAAACTCCGGTTTGGGATAAGCTCCATCACCATAACGAACTCCACCCAGATTGTATTCCAAAGCCACATGATAATGATTGGCAGCATCGCATATCTCTTTAATGGCAGCGATCGCCTGTTCGTTGATGATGTTGGTAGTGCGGAAAAAGATATCCGGATGAGCAAAGATCTTATAATGCCCGGTCGCCATTGCTTCGATGGCATCCTGGACATAGTGTCGATACAAGTTTGCTTTGTCTTTGTAGTTGCCATAGTAAGTGGCTGCCGATTCATACCCTCGAAAGTGATTGCCCAGGATCATCAGATCCAGCTGATGGGTTTCCTTCAATTGCAAAAGCCAATCAAAGCGGTCGCGATAATACTCCGCTTCCACACCCAGATGGATCGTGATCTGGTCTTTGTATTGAATCGCCAATCGACGGATCGATGCAGCATAATCACTCATCTGTGTAATGTCCATCCGGCTGTATCCATCTTCATAGGGATAGAGGTTCCAGGGTGTATGATCAGTAAATGCCAGTTCACTGTATCCGGCTTTGATCGCTGCCAACACATACTCTTCATCCGTGCCATAGGCATGTTTGCAGCGAGTCGTGTGCGTGTGATAGTTTGCTTTAAAAGTCATTGTCGTACCATACCCTTTCTAATAACAGACCTTCCGGCGGAGCATTGAAGGGACATGCCCTTTTGTCTTTGGCCTTTAGGATCGTTTGGATCGTTTCTGGTTGTAATTTGTGAGTTCCGACTTCGATCAGTGTCTGGACGATCATGCGTACCATGTGATGCAAGAAAGCTTTGGCTTCGACGATCACGATGATTTTGGTACCTTCTTGGATGACATCCAAACGATCGATCGTTCTTGTCTGATCTGCGATCACATCCAAAGGTGTCGCATTGAATGAAGTGAAATCGTGAGTGCCCAAAAAGCAAGCAGACGCTTGTTTCATCAGGGGTAGATCGAGTGCTCTGTTTAGTTGATGGACATACTCATAGGCAAACACGTCGAATCTTCCGGTTTCGATGGTATACACATATCGCTTTTTGATGACATCAAAGCGTGCATGAAAGGTTTCATCCACATGCCGTATCGACAATATGCGAATGTCTGATGGCAGATTGGCATTGAATGCCAGTACGAAGTTGTCATCCGGAATATCGATATCCGTATCAAAATGAAAAACAAAACCTAAGGCCGAAACTCTGGCATCGGTCCTGGAGCATCCGATCACGTTTCCTTTAGATTTTGTAATGGTATAGAGTGCTTTTTCGACACACTGCTGGATGGTTGGCTGATGAGGCTGAATTTGCCAACCATGATAATGATACCCTTTGAATGCACAGATTGCTTTGTATCTCATAGGACATACGCCAGTGCAATGATGATGGCAAGTACCATCAACACCACGATCAGCATGATGACATCCTTGGTAGTACGTTTGAGCTGTTTGTAGCGGGTACGCATGGCAGAAGGGACATACCCTCTGGCTTCCATGGCATCTGCCAGATCTTCAGCGCGTTGAAAACTGGATACAAACAGCGGAACGATCAAAGAGAGGATCGCCACGATCTTTTCTTTGAGTTTGCCCTCTGCCATGTCTACACCACGGGAAGCCTGGGCTTTCATGATGCGATCGGTTTCTTCGATCAAGGTTGGTATAAAGCGCAGCGCGATCGAGATCATCATGGCGATCTCATGGGCTGGCACTTTGAAACGTTTGAATGGTTTAAGCAGATCTTCGATGCCCAATGTCAGATCCAACGGTTTGGTCGTGGCTGTAAGCACGGTCGTGACCATGATCATCAACAACAACCGGATGGAGATATACAGAGTTTGCCACAGAGCATCACTGTAGATCTTAAATCCAAAAACATCGACGATCACATATCCGGTACGCAACACGAAGATGTTGATGACCATCAAGAAAATCAACATCAGCATCATCGGTTTCATGGCTTTGGTGATGAACTTGAAGCTCAACTTGGATATCATGACGACACTCACCACAAACACTGCCAAAAAGGCATATCCATAAAATCCGGCAGGGATGAAGATGGCCGTCAACAAGATCAGCATGCCCAAGATCTTGGCACGAGGATCAAACTTATGGACCACCGAATTCATCGGGATGTAACGACCTAATGCGATGTTGTTCATGGTCGTACTCTTTTTGCCTGTGCGATCTGGGCAGCGATGACATCCAGATCCGTGATCGAAGGGTCGATGTCGATACCGTGATCTTTGAGCAGTTTGTGTAACTGGATGACTTTGGGAAGTTCGATGTTGAGTGAGGTGATCAGTGCTTCGTCAAAGAAAAACTCGTTGACGGAGCACGATGCGACCATCTTGCCTTTATCGATGACCACGACATCATCGCAGTAATTAAAAACATGTTCCATGTCATGGGTGACGATGCACACTGTCTTTTTCTGGTTTTTGTTGAGCCCCACAAACAAATCCATCATGGCTTGTGATCCCTGTGGATCCAAACCGGCTGTCGGTTCATCCAACACCAGCACATCGGGATCGATGGCCAAAATACCGGCGATCGCTGCTCTGCGCTTTTGTCCGCCGGAAAGATCGAGCGGTGATTTCTGAGCGACTTCTTCATCCAAGCCCACTACTTTCAATGCTTCATGTGCTTTTTTGAGGGCATCTTCTTTGGTAACATTGAAATTGAGCGGACCAAACATGATGTCTTTGATCACGGTCTCTTCAAATAGCTGATATTCCGGAAACTGAAATACCAGACCGACATGCTGTCTGAGGCTTTTGAGTTGTTTGGGTTTTTCATTTGCAACGATCACACGGTCCATGATATGCACTTCTCCTTCACTTGGAAGCAAAAGCGCATTAAGATGCTGCACCAAGGTCGTTTTGCCACTGCCGGTAGCTCCGACGATAGCCGTGATCGAACCTTGTTTGATGCTGACGGATACGTCTTTTAAAGCACCATAGGCAAAAGGTGTGTTGGGAGCGTATTCGTAACTGACGTTTTTAAATGCGATGGTCATAGTTGGCCCACCATCGCTTTCAGATCATGGATACCATCGACGGGTATGCCATGTTTGCTTAGTGCTTGTTTGAGTTTGACGGTAAATGGGACATCCAATGACATGCTGATCATCTTGTCGGTTTGAACAAGGATGTCTTCCGGCTTTCCGTCAAGCTGGATCATCCCATCGTTCATGACCATCAGATGATCACAAAAAAGTGCTTCTTCAATATCATGAGTGATAGAGATGATCGTCATTTTCTCTTGTTCGAAGATGTCTTTGACCAGTTCATTGACCTCGCGCTTGCCTTTGGGATCGAGCATGCTGGTGGCTTCATCCAATATCAGGATGTCCGGCTTCATTGCCAACACCCCGGCAATGGCCACGCGTTGTTTTTGACCGCCGCTCAACCTGCTAGGCTCATGATCAAGATATGCATCCATGTGCACTTTGGCAGCGTAAAAATCGATGATGTCATCCATGCTTGTGGGTTCAACTTGTCGGTTTTCCAATCCAAAAGCAATGTCGTCTCTGACTGTTGCGCCGATAAACTGGTTGTCGGGGTTTTGAAAGACGATACCGATCTTGGTACGGATGCTGTCGATCGATTGCTCAGATAACTCTTCATCATCGATCCTGATCGATCCATGGCGTTTGACCAAAAGCCCGATCAACAGCTTGGCGATCGTGGACTTACCGCTGCCATTGTGGCCGATGATGCATGTATATGTTCCTTTTTCGACTTCAAAAGAGACGTTTTTGATAACGTCTTCTTGTTGGTCGTAGCTAAATGATAAATCTTTGACTTCGATGTATGCCACTTGTTCACCTGACTTTATTCTATCTTGAATTCGTTATAAACTCCGTTGTGTTTTTTGGTGATATCAACCATCGACAATACTGCTTTGCTGATATCATCAAAAAAGTTTGCCATGATCTTTTCTAAAACTACTTCATGCTTTTCATTGGCTTCTGCCAAGATGTAATCATTGATCTTAGCATCTTTGACGGCATCAAACAAATCATGCTGATTATGGAATGTGCAATAATGGATCAATTTGACCTGTTGCTTGTCTGCCAATGGTTTCAACATGATCTTGATACGAGTTTCCAAGGAATCAGCTTCACTTGCTTTCAGATTAGGATGTTCTTGGTCCATCTCTTCTTCTTCGATGGGTTGTACTCGATCTGTCTCTTCTTCTTCAGTTTCTTCGTCTAATGTGATAAGCACAGGTTCTTCTTCTTTTTTAAAAATGATCGCTGCAACTGCAGCGGCGGCAGCTGCTAAAACAACAAAACCGGCAAATCTTTTCTTCATGCTGGAATCCTGCCTTTCTGTGCTCTCATTGTATCATATCCAAAGATATGATGACAAAAACTCACTTATTTTCGTTGGATGATCATCAATCCGTCACCGACATCGATCATCTTTGACACCAGATGTTCTTGTGATGCGATCCAAACTTTGAATGCTGCGATCTTTTCGACCATCTGGCGAAGATTTCGTCTGTTTTTGACCTTGGGGATGTTGAGGACATGACCATGAAAATCCATGTTGTCGACGATCACCATGCCTCTATCCTTGACAAACGGAAACACCCGTTCAAACAATGCTTTGTTTTGGGCTTTGGCAGCATCGATGATGACAAGGTCATAGAATTTTGTGATCGGCCATGTCTTGGCATCATGCAAGATCATGGTGATCTGATCATCATCCAGCATGGTTTTGTTTTTGAGCGCTGCTTCATGTCGCTGCGGATCCTTTTCGATGGTATCGATCTTCACCCACGGACATTGCTTGGCGATCATCAAACTGGAGTAGCCGATGGCTGTTCCCAGCTCAAGGATGTCGCGGTAGTGATGGATCTCGATCTGGTTGCAGATCACTTCGATCGTTTCATCGGACATGATCGGTACGTTGTCTAGGATGGCCTGGTTTTTGATGATTTCGATCATACAAGAAAAAAGCGGGATGACCCCCGCTTTATACTAGTTCGATGGTCGCCATCGGCGCAGCATCACCACGGCGTTGGACTGTCTTCATGACTCGGGTGTACCCTCCCTGACGATCGGTATAGCGTGGTCCGATCTCATCAAAAAGTTTCTGCAGTACGTTTTGTCCTTTTTCATCGTCCGCTTCGATGTTGAACAACATCTTGGCTGCCTGACGACGAGCATGCAAGTCATTTTGCTTTGCCAGTGTGATCAGTTCATCCATCACTGAACGTAATTCTAGGGCTTTCTTTTCTGTCGTTTCGATTTTTTCTGCCACGATCAGGCTTGCAGCCAGATTGCGCAGCAACGCTTTACGATGGTCCGACTTGCGTCCCAATTTACGATTGTGCATCTTCGTTTCCTCCTGGTCTATTCAAAAGATTTGAAGTTCAAGCCCAAATCCAGTAATTTGTCTTTGACTTCTTTCAACGATTTTTTTCCTAAGTTACGAACACGCATCATCTCATCTTCGGTACGCGTCGTCAATTCTTCCACCGTCTGGATCCCGGCACGTTTGAGACAGTTGTACGAACGGACGGAAAGATCCAGATCTTCGATCATCATCACAAGACCTTTGTTTTGTGATTCGCTGTTGCTTTCTTTGATCAGTGAATCCATCTCGGTGATGGTGTCATCGATATTCATAAACAGCGATAAATGATCATCCAGGATCTTTGCGGCAAGCGACAATGATACCTGAGGGGTGATCGAGCCATCGGTCGTCACTTCCAAGATCAGACGATCATACTTCGTGTCCTGTCCGACGCGAGTCGGTTCCACACTGTATGAGACACGTTCGATCGGTGTATATACCGAATCGGTATAGATGGTGCCTATACCCTGAGAAGATCCTTGATAAAGCATCTTATTGGTATCTGCACTCACATAGCCGCGACCGACGCGTGCTTTAAGTTCCATCACCAGTTCACCGCCTTCTTCCAAAGTGGTGATCACATGATTTTTGTTGAGGATTTCAACATTGGTGGGACATAGGATGTCCCCGGCTGTTACGACCTTCGGACCTTTTTCATTGATGTGAAGTGTGTAAACATCATCATCGGAAATGGTCATGATCAGGTCTTTGATATTCAAAATGATCGATGTCACATCATCTTCGACACCTGGGATCGCCGTAAACTCATGATACACATTGTTTATTTTGATCGAATACACGGCTGCTCCCGGCAATGATGACAACAATACCCGACGCAAGGCGTTTCCTATCGTAGTTCCAAAACCACGTTCAAACGGTTCAACGACAAACTTACCATAGTGATCGGATTCGACATATTCCTGAACTTCTATTTTGGCACGTTCGAATTTTTGCATACCAACCTCCTATTGTTTACAT
>CALFEZ010000250.1 GCA_937957895.1 uncultured Erysipelotrichaceae bacterium | reverse complement strand
GCAGATGATCCGGTCCATGTTTTCGATACTTACAGAGGAAGAGCTAAAACAATGGATCGATCTGCATAAAAAGATCGGATATGACTTAGAAGCAAAAAGCAAAGAAGGTAAAAAATGAGATCCTACGATATCAACCAATTGACCAACAAACAACGCTATAAACTTTTGACCGGATTGATCACTCCCAGACCGATCGCACTGGTAACATCCATCTCTTCAAACGGGACGATCAATGCGGCTCCGTTTAGTTACTTCAACATCATTTCCAGTACTCCGCCCACGATCGTGCTTGGTATCAACCGAGTCAAAGGTGAGATCAAAGACACGGCCAGAAACATCCTTGATAACAGGGAGTTTGTGGTGCACAAGATCGATGAAGCAATTTTAGAAAACGCCAATCAAACTTCGGCATCGTTGCCTTATGGCCAAAGTGAGATCGACCTGACATCCTTTACCCTGATCGATTCTCAAAAGATCAAAACACCTGCCATCAAACAAGCCGCTGTTCGTATGGAAGTCATCCTTAAAGATCACCTGACACTGGAAAATGAAGGAACCATTACGACCGATGTCATTTTAGGAACGGTGGTGATGTTATATGCTGAGGAAGCGATCGTCGATGACAACGACTATGTTGATTATGATCGATACGAAGTGATCGGTCGTTTGGCCGGAACAAAATATGCAAGACTTGGTAAGATCACCAGTTTGGACAGACCTAAATAAAACTGATCCTGAATAAGTCGATTCTCATGATAATATTGGTTGACATAGATACCCATATGGGGTATATTGTTAACCGGCACATGTTGCCGTTATTTCATGAAAGGAAACATAATGAAACATTCATATAAAACAGTCCTTTATGTATTTGTTGTCGTGTTGTTGGTTGTCGGTGGCATCTGGGGATTTATCTACAACCAACAAAAAGCAGGGCAAAACATGCTTGAACGATGGGGTTTTGCATCGATGAGCATCGAAGAGATCGTAACTACATTGGACACGGTCGAACAAAGACTGAGTGGTCTAGATGCATCCATCACCGATGATGAGCTGATCCTGACCGACGAGCAAGGAACCTTCCGATTTGACTTGCCGAAAGACAAGTTCTACATTTCGTTTGCACCTTACATCAATCAAACACATCCATGTGCATTCCACAGTTTATCAGGATGTCAGGGAGAACTGATCAACCAAACGTTCTTTGTTACCATCACCGGATCAAACAATGAAATCATCGTGCAGGAGGAAATGACCAGCGCAACCAATGGATTTGTCGGAATCTGGTTGCCCAGAGGAATCTCAGGAACGTTGCATGTCCAATACAATAACCTTGAAGCAGAGACCTTCTTTACTACTCATGACAACAGCAACACCTGCATCACGACACCGTTAATACTACAATGACACTCAGATGAGTGTCATTTTTTTATGTAATAGGGGATTGATCACAGAGTTCATCTAACAGGTGTGCAGTCTAACCAACTGATTTGTGTTCTCTTTTAAACAGTATTCGTTCGATGTTGGCTAAAATCAGGATCAATGAAGCAGACCATAGTGGGAACTTGCCATCACTAAATGCTACAAGTGATCGCACCGGAGATTCTACGATACCTTTTTCGACCATGCGGTCGATCTTCTCACTGGAAGGCTCACTTGGCATCATGTTCTTAGCCATCTTTTTGGCGATCCTCATCATCTGTCTTCCGATCATGGTAGAAGACAGTTCGATCAAGGTGCTGTTAAGGGTAAAAGGATCATCGTGAGTCAGTGTTGCCGGTGGCAGTGGAGAGCGAAGGAAAGATGCAAAGGAAGCATCTTTCATGTCGATGATCGATCGTGCATCGGCAAACTGAGGATACTGTATGCGACTGATCGATGGTGGCAGGGTTTCTTGATCCTGTTTGATCACGTGCTTTTGAAGCCGGATGTCATGCAATGAAGACCCTATCTGCAAGGAGTATGTCCCATCAGGGATAATCCAAGAGCGCGATAATGGTTCATATACGGAAAATGATCTGGCTTCGGTTTGGATCGTGATGGTCTTGGTCTCCTTGGGTTGAAGATACACTTTTACAAACCCTTTGAGCTCTCGTTTGGGACGCAGCACATCGTCACGATCATGTTGGACATACAACTGAGCCACCTCATGACCCGGACGATTACCGATGTTGGTGATCGTACAGGACAAGGTAAGATCAGGAAACTCACCACTGATCAACAAATCATGGTATTTGAACGTTGTATAACTAAGTCCATGACCAAAGGGGTATAACACTTCAACATCATAGGTATCATAAAAGCGATATCCCACGAAGATGCTCTCTTTGTATAACGCTGTTTTTGTATCAAAACCGAAAGTACGATAACTAGGGGTATCTTCGATTTTGTGAGGATAGCTTTCTGCCAGTTTGCCACTTGGATTGACGCTGCCGATCAGCACATCATAGATGGCCAGAGCACCTGCCTGTCCTGATAGATAGGTATGCAAGATCGTGCTGACATTATCATGCCATGGCATGCTGATGGGTGCTCCGGCTGATAAGATGATGATCAAATCATCACGATAAGCAGACAGTTGCTCGATCAATCGATCGTGACATGCCGGCAATCCCATGTGGGTACGATCATATCCTTCAGATTCATACACTTCCGGCAAACCGGCAAAGACGATGACATGTTCATAACGATCGATGATGCGTGTTGCTTTTTCGATCGAAGATAGGTTCAGGGTATCTGTCTTCAGATCATAACCCGGGAAATACTGGTATTGGATGTTGTGTTGGTTGCATACATCGAGAAAGCTGGGAAGATTGGTAGGGTTGATCAAAGAGGAACCACTGCCTTGATAGCGTGGATATTTGGCCATTTCTCCGATGATCAGCCATGGACGATCGGCTTTGATTGGTAGTTTATCCTGGTCGTTTTTAAGCAAGACGAAACTGGCCGCAGCTGCTTTTCTGGCAAGCTGATGATGAGCACGATAGTTGGCCTTGACAGAGGTGGTGTTGGCACTGAAAATCACGTTGAGCAATCGGGCAACGATATGATCCAGATCTTTTTCATCCATCTTTCTGGATTTGATTGCTCTTTCCAGCTGTCTAGCTAAAGCAACGGGATTTTTGGGCATGACCAGATCCATGCCTGCCTGATGGCTGGCTACCTTGTCATTGCAAGCACCCCAGTCAGAAATGACGATGCCTTCAAACCCCCACTGATCACGCAACACATCCTTCAACAACCATGTGTGTTCTCCGGTGTAGGTACCGTTGAGTTTATTATAGGATGACATGATGGCGGTAGGGTTGGCTTGTTTGACGATGGTTTCAAAAGCACTGAGGTAAATCTCATAAAGGGTACGCTCATCCACGATGCTGTCGCTGATCATGCGATTGGTTTCCTGGTTGTTGACCGCAAAATGCTTGACACAGCTTTTGATGTTGGCTGCTTCGATGGCTTTGACCATGGCACTTGCCAAATGTCCTGTCAGATATGGATCTTCAGAGAAGTATTCGAAGTTTCGTCCACATAGCGGGGATCGTTTGATATTGACACCGGGTCCCAAGATC
This sequence comes from uncultured Erysipelotrichaceae bacterium, assembly GCA_937957895.1. Lineage (GTDB taxonomy): Bacteria > Bacillota_I > Bacilli_A > Erysipelotrichales > Erysipelotrichaceae > UBA6182. Next base: position 71 of record CALFEZ010000250.1, on the reverse strand, counting down.
ATGGCAATCTGCTGGTCTTTGCATTCGTTGGCGATCGCTTCTCCGACTTCTTTTAACAGCTCCCTGTCCCA
>CALFEZ010000249.1 GCA_937957895.1 uncultured Erysipelotrichaceae bacterium | reverse complement strand
GTTTCTCCTACGACCGTGATCAAAAACGACTGGATATCAAGAATGAAAAACGTGACATCCTCTGATCATAAACATGTCACTATAGGAGAAAGACTGGACTCTCAAATATCTATCAACACCTACTATCATCTTTTTTCAAATGTCAACAAGCTACCGAAAGATCATTTCGATTATATCGTGGTTGATGAAGCTCACCATGCAGCAGCTCCCATGATGAAACGAGCACTTCAATATTTTACACCTCAATATCTCATTGGATTGAGTGCTACGCCATTTCGTTTGGATCATCAACGATTGGAAGAGATATTTGGGAACTTCGAGATCCAACTTGATTTGAAAGAAGCCATGGATAAGGGGATCATTGTAAAAGCAAGAGCATTTAGGATCCAGACGAATCTTGACTTGAGTTCAGTTCGTTTCAATGGTCGTAACTACATCAATGCAGATTTGGAAAAAGGAATCCGTGTTCAATCACGCAACAAACTGATTGCAAACACCATCAAAACTTACTTTGATCAAGGAGAGTTCAAAAAGAAGCAAGGTATCGTATTCTGTGTCAATCTTGCTCATACTGATGCCGTTGCCAAAGAAATGAATGCTTTGGGTCTAAATGCCGTCGCCCTTAATGGAAGGATCGATAATAACAAAGCTATCGAGCGTTACAAAAACAAAGAGATCCGCTTTCTTTGTTCGTGTTCTGTGATCAGTGAAGGTTGGGATAGCCCTCAAACGGAGATCGTGGTCATGGCAAGACCAACTCTATCCAAAACGTTATATCTTCAACAGCTTGGAAGAGGATTTCGTAAGTATCCCCATAAGGAATACTTGTATGTGATCGATGTTGTTGATCAGTATGGCTCTTTGGCGATTCCTTGGTCACTCAACTCCATTTTTAAAAACCCCTTCTATGTTCCTTTTGGTGATGTTACACGAAGATATAAAGTCGGTGAAACAATTGAGTTTCTTGGCATGAGTGAAAAGATCGTCAACATCGAAGAAATCGATGTCAGGACCTTTGAGTCAATGTATGAAGGATATTTGAGTGAAGAACAAACAGCAAGAGAATTATATATCGGAACAAGTACACTCAGAAGCTGGATAAGAAATAAATCCGTGACCTCTGATTTGGCAATCACTTTTGGAAGTCGAATTCTTCACTATTTTCATCCTGAAAGTATCGATGTAATCAGAAAAATCAAAAATCTATCCGTTCATGATGAAACCACGATTTATGATGATTTCTGGGAGTTTATCGAAGACAAAAATTATACATTTTCATTTAAGATGGTATTTATTCTTTCTTTTCTTAAAACTCTTGATGTTAATGTAGAGTCTGATTTGAATGACATCAGAGATAATTATGTTCGATTCTACCTTGATAGGATCAAGGAAGGTCGACAAGTGGATCGAAAAGGCAATATCTTCACCGAAGATTATCTTTCAAATCACTCTGTGATCGATAATAGTATCCTGACCAACCCTTTTGAAAAATTTGAAAGAAGAAGATTTGTCTTCTTTAGTAAAGAACTCTCGAAAATCTCATTCAACTCTTTGCTTTGGGATAAGCTTACAACTGAAGATTTAGATCGACTAGAAAAAACGATGATCGAACATCTGGAAGAATACTACACGAAAATGGATGGATTACATAATATTCACCATTTAAGGAGAACCAAATGAGTATCGACTACTATAACAAACAAGCTAAAAAATTCATAGAAAGCACTGAAACTGCCGATATGACAGAGATATACCAACGCTTTGAGAAATATTTACCTCCTAAAGCAGCGATTCTTGACCTTGGATCAGGCACTGGAAGAGATAGCATGTATTTCCTTTCAAAAGGATATGATGTTTTGGCTGTGGATGCCAGTGAGGAAATGGTGAAGCATAGCAAGCTATCATTAGGGGATCGAGTGGTACTAGCAACATTTGCTTCATTTGAAACAGATAAAACTTTTGATGGTATCTGGGCATGTGCTTCTTTGTTGCACCTTGATGATAAAGAGCTAGAGTTGACAATACATAAATATCTTGGATTATTGAACTTACAAGGAGTTTTCTATATGTCGTTTAAAAAGGGTGACACTGATTACAACACAAACGAACGGTACTTCAATTGTTTTACACAAGATACCTTCATTGAACTTATAAATAGATTTCCATCTACAAACATTTTGGAGCTTGTTGAAACTGCAGATGTCAGACCAAATAGACATGATGAGAAATGGATCAATGCAATTATCAGAAAAACAGAATCAACTATTTAGGAGGGCTCTATGGAAAAAATAAAGCTAAATGAATATGTTTCGGTATCACGAA
>CALFEZ010000248.1 GCA_937957895.1 uncultured Erysipelotrichaceae bacterium | reverse complement strand
TGGATATGTCAAAACGATCTTTGATCGAAGAAGAGTGATCGATGAGTTGTTTGACTCCGTATATAGCGTTCGTGAGTTTGGAAAACGTGCCGCCATGAATGCACCGATCCAGGGAAGTGCAGCCGATTTGATCAAGTTGGCCATGATCAACGTCTATGAACAACTAAAGGAAAACAACAAAAAATCGACCCTGATCCTGCAAGTACATGATGAGTTGGTGCTCAACGTGAAAAAGGATGAGTTGAAATGGGTCAAATCGATGGTCCAAGATGCCATGGAAAATGTCATTGACTTGAAAGTTCCTCTGAAGGTTTCCATCAACATTGGTGAAAACTGGTATCAGGCGAAGTAACATGCCAGAACTACCTGAAGTACAGACAGTCGTTTCGACACTGCAAAAACAGATCCAAAACAAAACGATCACGGATGTCATCGTGACTTATCCCAACATCATCGAGCAAGATCCGAAGTATTTCGCAAACACTCTTAAAGGAAAAACATTCCAACAGTTTCAGCGCAGAGGAAAATACATCGTATTGTTCCTCAATGAAGGATTTCTTGTCATCCATTTGCGGATGGAGGGAAGATTTTATCTTTATGATCAACATCAGCCTTCCAAACATGTCCATGTCGTTTTTGTTTTGGATGACCAACGCTACATGCATTATCACGACACTCGAAAATTCGGTCGCATGATCTATCTGGAAGATCGTAAACAGCTTGATGCATATTTTTCTCATATGGGAATGGAGGTCAGTGATCCTGCATTCGATGGAAGATATCTTTATCGCATCAGCAGAAACAAAACCAGAAGCATCAAATCGTTTTTACTCTCGCAGCAGTATATTGCAGGCATCGGAAACATCTATGCCGATGAGATATGTTTCGCTGCTAAGGTCCATCCCAATGAACCGATCGATCGGATCTCAAGAAATAAATGGGATAAGATCGCATCAGCTTGTCGTAGCATCCTGCATGAAGCCACGCTGTTGGGAGGTAGCTCCATCCGTTCATATACCGATAGTCTTGGTGTGACCGGACGATTTCAATTACAACTTAAGGTACACATGAAAAAAGGTGTTCCATGTCCCGTATGTCAAACAACGATCATCAAAACCGTCGTTGCCAATCGAGGTACTTACTTATGTCCAACGTGTCAAAAATCAAAAAAATAGCCATCACCGGAAGCATCGGTTCAGGAAAGAGCACAGTGAGTCGATACATTCGCAGCAAAGGTTTTGAAGTTTTCGATTCAGACGCTTTCGTTCACTGGCTTTATCGCGAACATGAGGATCTGAAAAATCAGATCATCATGCATTTTGATCATGAAATGATCGAAGATGATCAAGTCGATACCACAAAGTTACGTAATTTTTTGATCGAACATCCAGATCGAAGACACCAACTTGAGTCCATGGTGCATCCATTGGTGCTTGATGGTTTTGAACAGTTTGTGAAAAATGCAAAACAAGATATCGTGTTTGCGGAAGTCCCATTGCTTTTTGAAGCCGGGTGGGAAAAGTACTTCGATCAAACTTGGTTTGTATATGCTGATCATGATATCATCGTTGATCGTTTGATGCTCGATCGTCAGATAGATGAAGAAACGCTAAAGAGCATGATGTCATGGCAGATGGATCCTGCAAAAAAAAGTGCAATGTCTTCAACCATCCTATATAATAATAAGCAAGTAGATTCCTTGTATCTTCAAGTGGATCAAGCTTTGGATAAACTGAAATAAGGGAAATGCATGCATATCATCGATGGTTTCAAAACTAAATCAAGCTTCGATCTATCAATGTCAGATCTTGATAGTCTGATGCTCACATACACACCAGTGATGGGTTCTTTTGCTGTGTCCGTGTATCAGATGCTGGTCACTCAGTCTCATTATCAAAATGGTTTCAAGCCATTCAAAAAGATCTGTGATCTTATGAACTGCTCGATGGACACACTCAAGGATGGGATCATCCGGTGCGAGCAGTTTGACCTTATCCAGACGTTTATCCATCAGCATGATCAGCAGGATTATTATCTATTTTTACTCAAAAGACCACTGTCGGTCATTGCTTTTTTGGACCATGAAGTTTATGGCAGATATTTGCACAAGATCCTCAATGATGGAAATATAGAATACATTCGTTCGCTGATTATGGATCGTACTGTTTCTGCTTCCGGATATCGCGACATCACACATCATTTCGATCAATCAAAACTTGAACAATGGGATCATCAG
>CALFEZ010000247.1 GCA_937957895.1 uncultured Erysipelotrichaceae bacterium | reverse complement strand
CGGAACTTTAACAACAAAAAAATCACTAATCGGAACTTTCAAAAAAAATCAAGGAGTCTATTTCAAATCATGTTTTCGTGTTGTCATTGGGTTCAAAACTCAGTATAATGAAGTCATAATTCGGAGGTTTATCGTATGCAAGAAGTTAAACTAATGGTAGTCGATCCTGTCGGTCTTCATGCCCGTCCGGCCACGGTTGCTGTCAATGCAGCAAGCAAGTTCAAGTCTGAAGTTAAAATTTCGTTTAAGGGAAAAACAGTAAACATGAAATCGATCATGGGCGTTATGTCATTAGGAATCCCAACCCAATCGGAGATCACCATCACATGCGAAGGTGACGATGAAGTAGCAGCCATTGAAACGATACAAGAAATTGTAAGAACCCAAAAAGTTATTCAATAGTATGTGAGACACGTAAAGGGAAATATGATTTCATCAAAACTTACAGGGGGTGATGACGTTGAGTGATCAACGCTTTTATTATTGGAAAAACTTCAAAAAACTGGATAAACATTTGAGGAAAGAACTTGAATCCATGACACCAGAGCAAATCGAAGATGCTTTTGGTGCGAATGTGGAGTTCGGGACTGCCGGAATGCGCGGTCTTTTGGGGGTAGGACCCAATCGACTAAACATCTACACCATCCGCAAGGCAACAGTCGCATTTGCCAAGTACCTATTGGAGATCCAACCGGATTTTAAACAAACGGGAGTTGCGATCGCATATGATAATCGTTACATGTCGAAGGAGTTTGCTTTTGAATCCGCCAAAGTGTTGGCAAGTTATGATATCAAAAGCTATGTGTACTCCAGTTTGCGATCGACACCTCAGCTTTCATTTACCGTAAGAACATTGGGATGTCTTGGAGGCATCATGATCACTGCCTCACACAACCCCAAAGAATACAACGGATACAAAGTGTATGATCACACAGGTTGTCAGCTGGTCCCAGCGATGATCGATAAAGTCATCCATTACATCGATCAGATCGAAGACGAACTGAGTATCGATGTCGAGTTGACCAAAGAGCAGATACAACTAATCCATCTGATCGACAATGATCTGGATGCAGAATACAAAAATCGAGTCATGGACATCCAGGTACGTCCTGAACTGGATAAAGACTTGTTGATCGTTTTTTCAGCTCAGCACGGAGCTGGATTTCCGACAGTATTTGATGTCTTGTCAGCATCCGGATATGAGTTGTTGCTTGAGGAGAAACAATGTCAACCAGACCCTGCCTTTTCTCACACTCTGACTCCCAATCCTGAAGAAGCCGATGCTTACATGCAATCCATCCATCTGGCAAAAGAGCATGATGCTGACTTGATCATCAGTACCGATCCCGATGCGGACCGTGTCGGTGTCGTCATCAAACATGAAAAAGATTACCATCTGCTAAGTGGTAATCAGACAGGCGCGATCTTGATGGAATATTTGTTTTCGACTTTGCAGGAGAAACACATGATGCCCAAAAACCCCGTCATGTTCAATACCATCGTGACATCGGATCTGGGAGAGAAGGTTGCAAGTGCGTATGGAGTTGAAACAGAAAAGACATTGACAGGATTCAAGTTCATCGGAGAAAAGATAGAGAACTATCAGCAAAACCAGCAGAAAAATTTCGTGTTTGGTTATGAAGAGAGCTATGGATATCTGATAGAGCCGTTTGTAAGAGACAAAGATGCCATCCAGGCATGTCTATTGATCGTTGAAGCCGCACAGTATTATAAAAACAATGGTAAAACATTGCTTGATGTGTTGTATGATCTTTACAAACAGCACGGAACCTATCTGGAAAAGCAAACATCCCTGACATTGACAGGTATCGAAGGCAACAAACGCATCAAACAGATCATGGATCACCTCCGCAACAACCCATTAACGGAAGTTGCCGGGATCAAAGTCAGCTGTTGGGAAGACTATCAACATCAATATAAAAATTGTGATGATGAAAAGACACCGATCGATGGATTTGAAAGATCTGATGTATTAAAGATGATCTTGAAAGACGGTTCCTGGATCGCTATCAGGCCTTCGGGTACTGAACCTAAATGCAAGTTTTATTATTGTGTAAGGGGGGAAGATCAAAAAGAGGTCCACACCAAATTCGAGCAGTTCAGCGATGCCATAAATCAGCAGATCGAACAAGCATAAGGATTTCCTTATGCTTTTTTAATAATTGATAGTACAATAGATTTAAGGAGGGGTGGTATGTTACAAGCAAGCATATTTGATAGTTTCTTTTCAGGACATTGCATGGATGCTCATCGAATCTTTGGAGCACACTTTGCATATGAAGGTATAAGTGGTGTGAGATTTACGGTCTATGCTCCTTCAGCAAGAAGTGTACAGGTCGTCGGAACGTTCAATGACTGGAAAGGTCATGATCATTTTATGGAAAAGATCAGTCCAAGAGGGGTATGGTCATTGTTTGTTCCCAACATCCATGAATGGACATTGTACAAATACAATGTGGAAACAGTTCATGGAAACTGGGTCGAAAAAGCAGATCCGTTTGCCTTTCATACCGAGATGAGACCAAAATATGCTTCATTGGTCGTCAATCTGAAGGATTTCTCATGGGAAGACAACATGTGGATGCAACGAAGAGAGAAAAATTTCGAAAAACCAATGAACATATATGAAGTCCATGCAGGTTCCTGGAGAAAGAAATATGGACAAGAATGGATGAATTACGAAGAGTTGGCATATCATCTGATCCCGTATTTAAAACAGCATGGATATACCCATGTCGAGTTGATGCCTTTGAATGAGCATCCATTTGATGGCTCCTGGGGATATCAAACGACGGGATACTACAGTGCCACTTCCCGTTATGGAACACCAAAACAATTGATGGCGTTCGTCAATGAATGTCACATGCATGATATCGGAGTGATCATGGATTTTGTTCCGGTGCACTTTGTCAAAGATGCTTTTGGACTTGCCAATTTCGATGGGACTCCGCTTTATGAGTACCCCAAACCGGAAGATGCCAACAGCCCTTGGGATACATTGATGTTTGATCTTTGGAAAGAAGAAGTACGTAGTTTTCTGATTTCAGCTGCTTCTTTCTGGTTGGAGAAATATCACATTGACGGACTTCGGGTAGATGCCGTTGCCAACATCATCTTCTGGCAGGGAAATAAGAGTCTGGGTGTCAACGAAGGTGCTGTCGCATTTTTAAGAAGGATGAACTATCACCTTAGTGATCGTTATCCAAAGGTGATGTTGATCGCCGAAGACTCATCGGATTACACCAATGTGACCAAACCTACTTTTGATATGGGATTGGGATTTGACTATAAATGGGATCTTGGATGGATGAATGACACGCTCAAATACTATGCCATGGATCCCGTGTATCGCAAGTATCATCACCACCAGCTTACCTTCAGCATGGCTTACTTCTATGCTGAAAAATTCATCTTACCGCTTTCTCATGATGAAGTCGTTCATGGCAAAGGAGCCATCGTCAATAAAATGTGGGGCAATTACGATCAGAAGTTCTCACAGGCACGAAACCTGTATGCCTACATGTATGCTCATCCTGGGAAGAAACTGACATTTATGGGCAATGAGTTGGGCCATTTCAGAGAGTGGGACGAAAACCGTGAAATGGATTGGCATCTTTTGCATTACACCCGTCATCATGCATTCAACCGCTTCATCATCGATGTCAATCAGATATATCTGCATCACTCTTGCTTGAGCCGACATGATTATGAGCATCATGGTTTTCGATGGATCGATGCTGACAATGCCAGCCAATCGATTTACAGCTTCATCCGTGAAGATGAGAAAAGCATCATTGTCGTGGTACTCAACATGACTCCTAACAGCCATGAGCATTTCAAATTGGGTGTTCCCAAAGAGGGGGAATAC
>CALFEZ010000246.1 GCA_937957895.1 uncultured Erysipelotrichaceae bacterium | reverse complement strand
AGTCAGATGCTAGTATGCTTGAAGCTTTGTCTGACTGTGAAAAAGATGTCGAAACCATGGTGAAAAACTATCAAGGCAAATTGCATGATGTCGATCAGATCGTATCATGCATCAACGACTGGATGGATCTGATCGGCAAAGTTACACGATGTGGGACCTATGCACATCTTAACCTGTCCGTCGATCAAACCAACAGCGATAACACACAACTCTACAGCAAAGTAAACAGCACGATCTCCAAAGGGATGAGTCGTTTGAGTTTTATCGAAAGTGAGTTGAGTGATTGTGATGAAGATGTGCTGAAAAGTGTCAAAGAACGTACAATAGGGTTGGATGTCTTTGTTGATGACTTGTTGCGACAAAAACCGTATCGGCTCCATCCTGAAGTCGAAAAGACATTGAGTGCATTGGCACCTATCTTGAATGCCTTTTATCCCATCTACAATCGAAGCAAGCTTGCAGATTTGCAGTTTGATGATTTTGAAGTCAACGGTCAAAAACATCCACTAAGTTTCGTCTTGTTTGAAAACGAACTGGAGTATGCCACCGACAAAGACATTCGACATGAAGCATTCAGATCGTTTAGTAAGCAACTTTCGAAATATCAGCATACGATGGCAGCTACGTATCAGAGTCATATCCACAAGGAAAAACTGATTGCCGATATGCGCGGGTATCCTTCGATTTTCGATTACTTGCTGTTTAATCAGAAAGTAACAAAAGACATGTACGATCGCCAGATCGATGTGATCATGGAAAAGCTCGCACCTGTCATGCAGAAATATGCAAAACTGCTGCAACGAGTCCACGGTTTAAAAACCATGACATTTGCTGATTTGAAACTGCCCTTGGATCCTGATTTTGAACCATCTACCACGATCGAAGATGCAAAGACCATCATCAAAGAAGGCTTGGAGCCTTTAGGCAAAGAGTACATCGAAATGGTCGATCGCTGTTTTGATGAAAGATGGATCGACTTTGAACAAAACATCGGTAAAAGCACAGGAGCATTTTGTTCCAGCCCATATGGTGCACATCCGTATATCTTGATAAGCTGGACCCAAAGAATGCGTGAGTGTTTCGTCTTAGCCCACGAGATCGGGCATGCCGGACACTTCTATTTCACTCATAAGCATCAAAACATCCTCAGCAGTCGTCCTTCACTATACTTTATCGAAGCCCCCTCCACAATGAATGAACTTTTGGTTGCCCAGAAGCTGAAAGAAAAAGCCAGTGACCCTCGCATGAAGCGTTGGATACTGGCAACAATCATCAGTCGCACATATTATCATAATTTCGTGACTCACCTTTTGGAAGCAGCTTATCAGCGGGAAGTATACAAGATCATCGACAACAATGGTTCCATCGTCGCTCCGACCTTGTCAAAGATCACTATTGAAGTGCTTACACGTTTCTGGGGAGATTCCGTGAAGATCGATGAAGAAGCTCAGTTTACATGGATGCGTCAGCCTCACTATTACATGGGACTATACCCCTACACATACAGTGCCGGACTTACCATCTCGACCCAGGCTAGCAAGAAAATCATCGAAGATCCCAAAAACATCGAAAAGTGGAAAGCGATCTTACAATCCGGAGGAACCAAAGACCCGATAAAACTGGCAAAGATGATCGATATCGACCTTTCTACGCAACAACCACTTGATGACACGATCGCCATCATCGATGACATGATCGATGAAATGATTAGGTTGACAGATGAAATCGAAAGCTCACGATAAGTGAGCTTTTTTTATCCGATGATGAAACTGTATTGGTATGTGATCGCATGTTGATCACAGTGGCGCTTGAGTTGATCCAATCCTGCCGGATTGACAAACCGCTTGGACAACACCTTTTCAAGAGATTCCCAATCAGCATCCAGTGAAGACAAGAATTTCTTTGTGTTCTCTTCATCCAGTTCATATGCTGCTTCACAATAATAAGAGTCATAAGTATTAAGGACGATGTCACCGCTGTTCTTGCTTCTGAATGACAGTCTTTCTTTTTCGATGTAAACGGCATCGATCCGTTCTTGTGCGAATGTATCGATCACAAACAGTTTTACTATTTCTTTCATGATATCACCGATACGATGATACCATGACCAATCAAAGGATGCCTTTAAAATGCTTCAGCAACACGCACAAGCAAGCAATATCGCATGGATCTTGGTCTGATGATCATCTGCCCGTGAAGTGATGATGATGGGGACCTTCGCTCCCATGATGATGCCTGCCACTTCTTTTTTGGCAATGTAAGTCAATGTTTTATAAAAAACATTGCCTGCTTCGATATTGGGCATGATCAGAATATTTACATCTCCCGCAATCGGGCTGTTGATATTTTTGATACTTGCTGCCTTCTTTGATAAGGCATTATCAAGTGCAAACGGTCCGTCGATGATGGCATCGTGGTGTTTACTAACGTAATGTTTCAGTTGGATGGCATCGAGTGTACATGGCATCTTCTCGGAAACTTTTTCCACGGCACAAAGGATGCCGACGTGTTTAAAAGGCAGCTGCAAACGATCCGCCACCTCACAACACTGATCGATGATCGTTTGTTTGTGTTGTATCGATGGTGCGATGTTCATGGCTCCATCGGAAAAAACGATTGTCCGATCATCAAGCTGTGCAATGCTGACATGAGAAAGCAAGCTGTCTTTGCGTAATCCTTTTTCTTTGTCAAGCACGGCTTTTAAAATCACGGATGTGTCGATCTGACCTTTCATCAGCATGTTTGCCTGTCCCCGACGAATTAGATCGATAGCGATCATTACTGATTCTTGCTTGGTAGGACTATCGATGATGCGATGTGTTTGAACACTTTGTTGTTGTTTCAGCATTTCGTTGATCATGCTTTTATCTCCGATCAAAATAGCTGAAACAAAATTTTCATTTGTCAATTGATCGATGGCTTTGATCACCTCTTCATCCTCCGCACATGCCACGGCAATGATCGGTGGATGATTTATATCGATTTTGTCCATCAAAAATCGTTGCAGGCTCATTCGATCCCTCCGTTAGCTCTTATATCCCCAGCTAAGTAAAAGCTGATCTTCTTCTTCCGCATGATCATATCGTTCGATGACATTCAATGGAGTACCCAAAATACGGACCTGTTTGAGCTCTTCGATCAAACGCTCCCATTCGGCATCATTGAGTTCCGACCAACCTCTGACCCCATCCAGTTTGGTCGAGCTTTTTTGAAAATCGATGGCGACCATCAAACAATGGTCTTCGATCATCTCGATGATATCGTCGATGTGCTCTTCCAAAAGCATTTCGGAAAGTTCAGAAGCAAGCTTTTGACGTTTGAGGTGTATTGGATGAAGTTTGTTGTTTTCCATTTAATCTCCCTGATAATTCTCTAAAACAGCACTGACATGCTCGATCATGGTTTGCCGGACATGTTTGGGTGATATGATCTTGATCTTGTCTTTGAATTGGAACACCCACGCCAGAAACGGTGGGCTGACCTGCAAGGTGACACTGACCTGGATCTTATTATTGACACGTTTTAACTCCGCATGATTGCCGGAGCGATCGAGCATGGCACTCAACAAATCGCTGTCGACCATCATCGTGACCTGTTCGGTTTTCCCCACAAACATCGAAAACAAACGTTGGCTATATAAAGCAAGATTGAAATCAGCCTGCCCGGTCGCTTCAGATAGTGATACGCGTCTTTGATCACACAAAATCACAAGATCCATGCGATCCACTCTGAAACTTGAAAGAAACTCGTGTTTTGGATAATGAGCGATCATGTAGTAGTTATCATCCGCCCAAACCAGTGAGTAAGGGCTGACCTTGTACTCCATGCCATCATGGCGATAACATTTTTCTTTTTCGTTTTTATGATTCAATATCCAGTCAAAATAGCGAAATGTCAATTGACGATTGTTGGAAATAGCATCATAGATCTTGTCGATGTATTTGTAGATGTTGCGATTGATCGTTTTGGGACGCTCGGACATGTAAAGCTTGCGTTTAAGCTGGCTTGCTTCGTATTGACTCATCGTCGAACTGATCTGACCGATCAGTTCCGTGGTTGCTTCTTTAGCCAAGACACGCGAAGTTTGTACGGCATCGACCAGCAACTTCGCCTGAGCAAAACTAAACGGTGATGACGGCAGATAATACCCAAAATTGCCTGATTTGAGGGCAACGACCGGATAACCGGCTTGCTGCAGCTGTTTGACGTACTCATAAAAGGTTTTGCGATTGATATCAAAGCCTTCTTCACTTAGCATCTTCGTCAGTTCTTCACGTGTCAAAGGATGCTTTTCATCGGTATGTTTTTGCATTAAGTGCAAAAACGTCAGGATACGTATGACATTGTTTTGCATGGGGGTGCTCCTATGTCTTGATGTGTTGTTTTTTGGTCAATGACATCTTCACATTATCAAAAATCAAAGTCATATTCAATACAATACAAGGATATCAGTTAGTATTAGCAAAAAACGCCCTGATATCGGAAGGTTTGATAAAAACCCCTCTCGAACATGACACTACCATGATCGATGGCCTTAATCTTACCACATTTTTTCGTTTTGACAACATGTTCAAAAGACGCATCCTTAAGGATGCGTCATGGTTACAAGATAATCACCGTCATGGTCCACCAAAACATGAGTTTTCTGCTCATCTTCATTTTCAAGGATGACGCGTGCGATCTTGGTCTCGATCGCTTTTTGAATGTGTCTTTTCAGTGGTCTGGCTCCGTATTGTGGATCCTGTCCGACTTGAAGGATATGTTCTTTGGCGCGATCGGTCACGGTCAATGTCAGATGTTGCTGCATCAAACGACGTTGCAACTCACGGATGAATTTATCGACGATCCCTTTGAGAGTCGAATGCGAAAGTGGATCGAACACCACGATCTCATCGATTCGATTGATCATTTCGGGTTTGAAATACTGACGGATCGTGTGATGATATCCATCGATGCGACGTTCTTTATCCGGTTCAAAAGCAAACTCATATCCAAGGTTGGACGTCATGATGATCAGTGTATTTCTAAAGTCCACGTGGATTCCCTTCGAATCGGTAAGTCGTCCCTCATCAAGGATCTGAAGCAAAATCGAAAACACTTCCGGATGAGCTTTTTCCATCTCATCGAACAAGATGATCGAATAAGGACTTCTGCGTATTGCTTCGGTAAGCTGACCTCCCTGTTCATATCCCACATACCCCGGAGGTGCACCGATCAAACGTGCCACACTGTGGTTTTCCATATACTCACTCATGTCAAGACGTACGATTTTGGATTCATCATCAAAAAGGTTCTCTGCCAGTGCTTTGGCAACCTCTGTTTTCCCAACACCGGTCGGACCTAGAAACAGAAAAGAACCCAATGGTCGATGTTCATCGTGGATCTGCGCTTTGGAACGTAAAATAGCATCGGATACCAACTGGATGGCATCGTCTTGACCGATCACCCGTTCTTTGAGTTTTGATTCCAGTTCAAGGTATTTTGCCTTGGCCGATGACAGTAATTTGCTTACTTCGATGTGTGTCCATTTCGAAACGATGGATGCGATCAGATCTTCATCGACTTTTTCAACGATCAGACTGTCTTCTGATCGTTCCTGCTGTGAGGCGATCAGTTTTTCCAATTGTGGGATCGTTTCGTATTGCAGTTGTGCTGCTTTTTCATATAACGCTTCATTTTGAGCATACTCAAGGTCAAGTTTAGCTTGTTCAAGTTTTTCTTTGGCTACTTTGGCTTGATCGAGCTTCTCCTTTTCTTTTGACCACTTTGAATAAAGCACATCCTTTTCTGATTTTAGTTTGTTTAGCTCTTCTTTTAGTGTCACCAATCGTTCAAGCGTCACTTTGTCGGTTTCTTTTTGAAGTGCTTTCTCTTCGATCTCCAATTGTGTGATCTTGCGGGAAAGATTTTCCAGTACTTCCGGCATGCTGTCCATGTCCACACGGATGCTTGCACATGCTTCATCGATCAGATCGATCGCCTTATCCGGCAAAAACCGATCTGTGATGTATCGGGCCGATAAGTTGGCAGCTGCGACGATTGCTTCATCAAGGATATTGACTCCGTGATGAGATTCAAAACGATCTTTGAGACCTCGAAGGATCGAGATCGTGTCTTCGATGGATGGCTCAAGAACCGTGATCTTTTGAAAACGGCGTTCCAGTGCAGCATCTTTTTCGATATGCAATCGATACTCATTGAATGTCGTGGCACCGATACAGCGCAGTTCACCACGCGCCAGCATCGGTTTGAGCAGGTTGGCAGCATCCATCGCACCTTCGGTCTTACCGGCTCCGATCAGATTATGGATCTCGTCAATAAACAGGATGATGTTGCCTTGTGCTTTTTCAACTTCGCTGAGTACTGCTTTTAATCTTTCCTCAAACTCACCGCGATATTTCGCCCCGGCGATCAAAGCACCCATGTCCAGTTCGATCAATTTCTTTTCCTTCAGCCCAAAAGGAACATCCTTCTTCATGATCCTCCAAGCCAACCCTTCTACGATGGCCGTCTTGCCAACTCCGGGATCCCCGATAAGTACCGGATTGTTTTTGGTTTTTCGTGATAAGATTTGGATCACTCTGCGGATTTCTTCATCACGACCGATGATGGGATCGATCTTTCCGTCTTTTACCTGAGCAACAAGATCACGACCGTACTTGGTGAGTGCGTCGATATGGTTTTCATCTGATGGATGGTTCATGGTAGCTCCTTTCCTGCGTTTTTTTTCGATATCGATGCAACGATCGACGTCGATGGCAAGTTGTTTCTTTAGTTGTCTTGAAAGCATCGTATCGATCGTTACTAATGCCAAAAACAAAGCACTGGCAGAGATCAATCGATCATTGAATCGCTGTGCGATCGTGGATGCTGCCTGCATCAGCATCGTCAACTCTTTTGAACCGGAAGGCTCACTGACTTGATCAGTCGATGCGATCTGATCCCAAACACCATTGACGATTCGGATTATTTGGGGTTTGTTGATGCCACATGCATCAAAAAACAGATCGCATGCATCACTTGCGATGATCGCTTTGGCAATGTGGGTATCCACTACTTGGGGATGATGATGCGCTTGTGCCATCTCAAATGCTTGCTGCAGGATTCTTTGAGTCGGTTCTGTCCATTGTTCCGGTTGCATTCAATCCCTCCTTTTTAGCACTCGTAATTCGTAAGTGCCAATGGTGTTTCTTTAAAAAAGTAACACGACGTGTTACTTGAATGATTTTTTGAATTTATCAAACACGGATTCTTTGTTTGAGATGGTTTTAAGTTTTTCGTAGAGTTCCTTTTCCTCTTTCGACAGTTTACGATTGACCTCGATCTTCACTTCAACGAATTGGTCGCCCACGGCAGTCGTCCTGAGATCTTTGACTCCTTTGCCTTTGAGTCGAAACTGAGTTCCATGCTGGGTACCGGCCGGAATTGTCAGCTCCACATCCCCATATACGGTCGGTACGTCGATTTTGGTTCCCAAAGTGGCATCGATCGCAGAGATTGGGATCGAAATGTGGATGTTTCTTCCTTCACGTACGAAGTACTTGTGTTTGAGTACCAGGATTTCTATAAAGAGATCCCCATTGGGGCCACCATCTTGACCACGTTCGCCTTTGCCGCTGATTCGCAGTTGCTGACCGGATTGGATCCCTGCAGGGATCTTCACTTCGACATTGGTGCGTTTTCGGATATACCCTTTTCCGCTGCACTTCGAACACTTGTTTTTGACCTTTTTTCCGGAGCCTTGACAGTCCGGGCATGTCGATGTGGACTGAAAGACCCCAAAAGGAGTACGTTGCTGGGTAACGGTCGTTCCCTGTCCATTGCATGTCGGACAGACTCCGATGTCGTCTTTGCTTTGTGCACCACTGCCCATGCAACTGTCACACACTTCATCGACATCCAACACGATCGTTTCGGTTTTTCCAAAAATCGCATCCATGAACTCGACTTTCATCTGCATAAAGCGATCCTGGCCTTTGCGTGGTCCGCTTTGACGACGACCGGAGGTGAACCCTCCACCAAAGAACGAACCAAAGATGTCATGAAGGTCTTCAAACCCGCCATACCCTTGCTGAAAACCGCCATATCCGCCATTCTGATCGAAGGCAGCATGACCGAACTGGTCATATTGAGCACGTTTTTGAGGGTCAGTCAAAACATCATACGCTTCCTGGATCTCCTTGAACCTTACATCTGCTCCCGGTTCTTTGTTGACATCGGGGTGATACTTTTTGGCCAAGGTGCGATATGCTTTTTTGATCTCATCGGTAGTTGCGGATTTTGAGATTCCAAGTGATTCATAATAGTCTTTTTTGTTTGCCATGTTCGCCTCCGCAATGTTTCAATTGACCCTTCAAAATACGATCATCAGTTTTTCTCGGTAAAATCGGCATCCACGACATTGTCGTCTTCGCCTTTGTTTTGATCTTCTTGTGAAGATGCTTCCTGCTGTGCTTGTTGCTGATACATGGCTTCACTCATGGTGTGAGCGGCTTTTTCCAATGCATCGAGCTTTTCCTTCAGCACATCATATTGTTCGTTATCCATCGCTTGTTGCATCTCATCTCGCAATTTGATGACCTCTGCCTTTTGCTCTTCACTGACATTGGCATTTTCATCTTCAAGTGATTTGTTGATTTGATGGATGAACTGTTCAGCTTTGTTTTTCAGTTCGACCTGCTCTTTGCGCTTGGCATCGGCTTCTTTGTTTTCTTCGGCTTCCTTGACCATGCGCTCGATCTCATCATCGCTCAATCCTGAAGAATTGGTGATCGTGATCGATTGTTTTTTGTTGGTTCCTTTATCGACGGCCGACACATTGACGATACCATTGACATCGATGTCGAAGGTCACTTCGATCTGTGGGATGCCTCGTGGTGCCGGAGCGATGCCATCCAGTTTGAACGTACCCAAAGTCTTGTTGTCGATCGCCATAGGACGTTCACCCTGCAACACATGGATGTCTACCGCGGGTTGATTGTCTGCGGCGGTAGAGAAGATTTGACTTTTGGATGTCGGAATGGT
>CALFEZ010000245.1 GCA_937957895.1 uncultured Erysipelotrichaceae bacterium | reverse complement strand
CATATGACACCCCTGTCACATCCAGTATACTCCTCTTGTTTTACCATTGCAAGCAAAATCGCACACTTCTGTTTGAGACACAGAAACAAAACAAAGATCATCGTGTGGCATTCCGTGTGACCATCAAATCTTTATCGGTTGTCGTTGATTCAAGTATGGTTTCTTATTATAATGAAAGTAACAGAAGGAAAAGGATCATGACAAAAAAAACACCACTTTATCATTTGCATGAAAAATACAACGGCAAAATGGTTGATTTTTTTGGATATTATCTCCCGATCCAATATGAGAAAGGCATCCTGTATGAACATCAAAACGTCCGGAATCACGTTGGTCTTTTTGATGTGTCCCATATGGGAGAATTTTTCTTTGAGGGAGAACATGCCACTGAGGCGATGCTTCGATTATTCACGGTCGATGTGCGCAAACAAAAAGATCATACCGTTCGCTATGGGTTTCTTTGCGATCATCAAGGTCATACGATCGATGATTGTTTGGTGTACAAGTATTCCGACACCAAGTATCTGGTCGTTGTCAACGGTGCCAACATCATCAAAAACGAGGCTTGGATCAAAGAGCAGCTTGAAGCTGTTTCCTGTTTTGATAATCGCAGCGATGACATCGCACTGATCGCCATCCAGGGACCAGATAGCTTGAAGTTATGTGAACGAGCAAACGTACAGCTTCCACAGAAGTATTACACGTTTGTCGAAAAGACGGATTTCTTTGGATTTCCGGTGATGATCTCAAAAACCGGTTATACGGGAGAATTGGGATTTGAAGTGTACTGCGATCCAAAGGATGCTCCGGATATCTGGGAAAAGTTACTCGTGGCCGGAGAAGATCTGCACGTCGCCTGCTGTGGTTTGGGATGTCGCGACACCTTGCGTTTAGAAGCAGGCATGCCATTATACGGTCATGAACTTAGTGGATCGATCGCTCCGATCGATTCCAGTCTGGGGATGTTTTTATCTGCTGATCATCAAGCATACATCGGTGCCAATGCCCACAAGCGAAAACCCAAAACCAAGCGCATCGGTCTGCAGTTGCTTGATAAAGGAGTTCCTCGTGAAGGTTATGCTCTATATCAGGATGATCGTCACATCGGAAATGTTTCATCCGGAACATTCTCTCCCAGCATGAATGTGGGCATCGCCATGGCTCTGGTCGATGTGGATGTCGATGAAACAAAACCCATCGAAGTAGAATTGCGAAACAAGAAGATCCAGGCAAAGGTCGTTTCATTGCCCTTTGCATACAAACACCAAGGAGGAAAATAGAATGAATGTAAAAGAAGATGTCCTATATCTGCCATCCCATGAATGGGTAAAAATCGAAGATGACACCGCATGGATCGGCATCAGTGATTATGCCCAGCATGCATTGGGAGACATCGTGTATGTCAGTTTGCCGGATGTCGATGATCAAGTCGACAAAGGAAAGAGTTTTTGCGATATCGAATCCGTCAAAGCGGTTTCGGATGTGTATTCCCCTGTTAGCGGCGTGATCGTTGCTGTCAATCAAGAGCTCGAAGATACTCCTGAAAAACTCAATGAAGATCCATATGCCACATGGATCGTCAAAGTCAAAGGTACATTCGATACATCCGATCTATTGGATGCACAGGCATATCAAGAACTATTAAAACAGGAGGGATAACATGGCGATCTATGTTCCCAACACCAAACAACAACAACAAGCGATGTTGGATGAGATCAACAAGACATTCGATGATCTGATCGCTCCGATCCCCAAAAACGTTCGTCTGGATCGTGATTTGAATCTTCCCGAAGGCATGAGTGAGTTTGAAGCACTCAGGATCATGAAAGGTTATGCCGAACAAAATACGGTGTATAAGACCATCCTGCGTGGTGCCGGTGCATATGTCCACTACATCCCAAGTGTGGTCAAACACCTATCCGCTCGCGAAGAGTTCGTCACTGCATATACCCCTTATCAATCCGAACTCTCGCAAGGTATCCTGCAATCGATTTTTGAATATCAGACGATCATGGCAGATCTTACAGGAATGGATGCTTCCAATGCAAGTGTTTATGATGGTGCTACGGCCGTTGCTGAAGCCATCAACATGTGCATCGAAAAAAAGCAAAAGAAGGTATTGGTTGCAGAGACTGTCCACCCCGAAACCTTGGAAACGGTATTGACATACAACCAGTTTCTCGATCATGACATCACGATCGTTCCATCCAAAGACGGACGTGTCGATCTGGATGCTCTTAGAGACATGCTTGATGATGAAACCGCTTGTTTTGTCTATCAGCACCCAAACTACTTCGGTATCTTGGAAGATGCAACTTCGATCGGACAGATCGTATCGCAAAGCAAAGCCAAACTGATCGCTTCCGTCAATCCGATCTCATTGGCATTGCTTAAAAACCCAAGAGAGAACCATGTCGACATCGCCGTCGGTGAAGCACAGCCATTTGGTCTGGCAATCGCTTTTGGCGGTCCGTATCTTGGATTTATGGCAACCACCGAAAAGATGGTGCGCAGGATCCCGGGCAGGATCGTGGGACAAACTGTCGATATTGAAGGCAATCGAGCCTTTACGTTGACACTGCAAGCCCGTGAACAACACATCCGAAGAGAAAAAGCACTCAGCAGCATCTGTTCCAATCAGGCACACTGTGCGCTGGTTGCGGCCATGTATGCCAATGCGATGGGTCCTCAGGGACTTAAGGAAGTCGCCACAAGCTGCTATAACAAAGCCCATTATTTCCAGGAAAAACTACAAGAGATCGGATACACTCTGACCCATGCTCAACCGTTTTTCCATGAGTTTCTGACCGACACTCCGATAAGTACCGATAAGATCGAGCGCCATTTATCCGCATCAAACATCCTATCCGGATATCCGATCGATGATCATCGCATGCTATGGTGTGTGACGGAAGTCACATCCAAGGAACAATTGGATGGCATCATCACTCTGTTGAAGGAGGTATCATCATGAGTCAATTGATCTTTGAACTAAGCCGTGATGGACGTCGCTGTGTTCATCTTCCCAAAGAAGACATACCTTCCTACAGCCTTGATGAAGCATTCAAAAAGACAGATCCGATCCCACTGGCGGAAGTTGCCGAGATCGATCTGGTCCGGCACTATATCGCCTTAAGCAAAAAAGCACACGGGGTCGACAGTGGCTTTTATCCACTAGGCTCCTGCACCATGAAGTACAATCCCCGAATCAACGAAGAAGCAGCAGCACTGCCGGGCTTTGCCTTATTGCATCCGTATCAACCACTTGAAACTGTCAAAGGTGCTTTGGTTGCCATGGACCACCTGCAACAAGCATTGTGTGAAGTATGCGGGATGGATGGCTTTTCACTGCAACCGGCAGCCGGTGCTCATGGTGAGTTTGCCGGGATGTTGTTGATCCGTGCTTATCATCAAGCCAACAACGATCACAAGCGAACCAAAGTCATCGTACCCGATGCCGCTCATGGCACCAATCCAGCTTCCGCTTCGATGGCCGGGTATGATGTGATCACACTGCCATCCAATGACAAAGGCGGTGTGGATATGGATGCTTTAAAAAGCATGGTCGATGATACCGTTGCCGCATTGATGCTGACCAATCCCAACACGTTGGGGCTGTTTGATCCCAATATCAAGGAAATCGCTGATCTGGTTCATGAACATGGCGGGTTGCTCTATTATGACGGAGCCAACCTCAATGCGATCATGGGACTGAGCCGTCCGGGAGACATGGGATTTGATGTGGTGCATCTGAACCTCCACAAAACGTTTTCCACTCCTCATGGTGCCGGTGGACCCGGCTCCGGTCCGGTCGGTGTCAAAAAGCATTTGATCAAGTTTTTACCCAACGGGACCGTGATCCGTGAAAACGGCACACTCACCATCAAAAAAGGAGATGCCCAAACCATCGGACGCATGCGTTCTTTCTACGGCAATTTCCTTGTCAATATCAAAGCATTGACATACATTTTGATCTTGGGTAAAGAAGGATGCAAGGAAACTTCCCTCAATGCTGTGCTCAACGCCAACTACATGATGGAAAAGCTCAGCGATCTTTATACTGTGGCTTATCCTCAGACATGCATGCATGAGTTTGTCTTATCCCTTGAGCATGAAAAAAACACACATGGCATCACTGCCAAAGACATATCCAAAGCACTGTTGGATTTCAACATCCACCCACCGACGATGTACTTCCCACAAATCGTGCATGAAGCACTGATGGTCGAACCCAATGAGACTGAAAGCAAAGAAACACTCGATCGAGCGATCAGTGTATTCCGCCATCTGTATTCGCTTATCGAAGCAGATCCGGATCTGCTTAGAAATGCTCCGACATCCACACCGGTAAGACGGGTCGATGATGTGACGGCTGCCAGAAGTCCGATCTTGAAGTATATCAAACCCGAATAACACTGCATCAAGCAAACATGGTATGCTTTTTACCCTCTGTTTGCTTTTTGTTTTGCTTTAATCTTTGCATTTAAAATGATAGAATGAACATGGTGATTTGATGAAGCATGTTGAAGGCGTTGCTGCCATTCTCGTCAAAAACGGCAAGATAGCTGCTTTTCGCAGAAACAATGGCAGCTTTGACGGGTATTATGAATTTGTCGGCGGTAAGATCGAACCCGATGAAAGCAAAGAACAGGCATTGATCCGTGAATGCAAAGAAGAGATCGACATCGACATCACGATCGATCGTTATTTTCGTACCATTTCGTATGATTATGATGATTTCCGATTGACTCTGCATTGTTATGTTTGCAAGCCCAAATCCGAAAAGATGCGACTTGCCGTTCATGATGATGTTGTTTGGGTGGACACTCGATCCATCGAGTCCCTC
>CALFEZ010000244.1 GCA_937957895.1 uncultured Erysipelotrichaceae bacterium | reverse complement strand
GGCACTGAAGTGAAGATCATCGCTATTGAAGGAGCAAAACTTATTGTAGAGGAAATCAGTTAGGAGGGAGCGCAGCTATGCCAGCTTTATTTGAAAGTTTAGGAACTATCGTTCTATTAGTATTTATTCTGTTGATCTTGATCTTTGTATTGACTTACACGATCCGGATCATCCCACAATCATTGGCCCTGGTCGTTGAAAGACTTGGTGCTTATGATCGTACCTTAAACCAAGGATTGCATTTTATCATCCCGATTTTAGACAGGGCCGTCCAACGTGTCTCACTTAAAGAGAATGTGAAGGACTTCCCACCTCAACCGGTCATCACCAAAGATAACGTAACGATGATGATCGACACCGTTGTCTATTTCCAGATCACAGATCCAAAACTGTATGTTTACGGGGTCCACAATCCAATCAGTGCCATCGAAAATCTCACAGCCACCACACTTCGTAACATCGTTGGTGAGCTTGAACTTGACGAGTCGTTGACTTCTAGAGAAATCATCAACTCAAAGATGCGTTCGATCTTGGATGAAGCCACCGACGCATGGGGAATCAAAGTCAATCGTGTAGAGGTCAAAAACATCAACCCTCCTCGCGATATCCAGGAAGCCATGGAAAAACAAATGCGTGCTGAGCGTGAACGTCGTAGTGCCATTTTGAAAGCTGAGGGAGAAAAACGGGCAGCTATTTTGACCGCTGAAGGGGAAAAAGAAGCAGTCATCCTTCGAGCTGACGCCAAAAAAGAAGCCTTCATCCGTGAAGCTGAAGGGGAAGCGCAAGCCATCGAACGAGTTTATCGTGCACAGGCAAGAGGTGTTGAACTATTGAAAGCTGCGGGTCCTGATCAAGCATACTTGACATTGCGTGGATTCAACACACTTGAAAAAGTTGCTGACGGACAAGCAACCAAGATCATCATCCCTTCCCAGATCCAAGATCTCTCAGGGTTGTTGGCATCTGCCAAAGTGTTGTTGGAAGATGCTCCTGCACCAGTCAAACAAAACAAAGAGTAAAGAGCTCACTTGGAGCTCTTTTTCTTTTGTCGCATATCTTCGATGATGAACTCGACTCCATTATCGTGATTAACGGCATATACTCGATAGCCATAACTAGTGGCTACTTTTTTTACGATTGCCAGACCTAGTCCAAACTGACCGTCATTACCTTTCTCATATGCTTCGAACATGTTGTTCATGGCTTGTTCGGAAATGATGGAACCATCGTTGTATACACGACATTTAGTGACATCGCAATATATCACGATCTTGCTTTTTGCATATCGCAAAGCATTGTCAAGAAGATTTTCGATCACTACTCGCCACGACTCTTCCAAACCAACAAACTCAACATCTTCTACAACTGTTTCGATAATGATCTCAGGTCGAAGCACCTTCAATGACAGTATGGCATTCTCTATCACGCACTTCATCGAAGCCGTAACGTCACTTCCCTTTTCGGTAGCCAGATAGCCTACCCGATTGAGCATCAGCAGACTTTGAACTTTCTTATCAAGCCTGTTAGCATGCTCAATGATCACATCCACGCTCTTTGATAATGTTTCATAAGGATAAATACCATCTTTGATACTTTCCGAATAGGAGCGGATCGTAGCGATTGGGGTTTTGAGATCATGCGAGATATTGTGGATCAGTTCATCTTTTTGTTTGTTATAACGAGTAATTTCATCATTCATCGCTACCAACGCCATGGCAACATCACCGATCTCATCCTGGCGATCGATCCTAAGATCGGCTGCTTCTCCTTTACGTAATTTCTCGATATAAGAGCGTATCTGATTCAAAGGGTGGATGATGTACGCAACCCAGATCATCAAAA